>JAGLXI010000062.1 GCA_023132995.1 Candidatus Zixiibacteriota bacterium
CGACCGTGACCGGCGACGCCAGGGACTACACGCCCGCGTCCTTCTACGAGGAGTTCTTTGGTGATGGCCTTCCTGAGTATGTGGCCCTTGTGAACAACCCGACCAGAGGTTATGACACGCTATACCAGATCGAACTTAGCCGCAACATGTTCGAGGGCGCCGACCTGACTATGCTCAATCTGTCCACATCGCGATTGAAACACTACTGCCGCAAAGCCCTGCTTGACAGCCAGGCGGTCTGGTTTGCCTGCGATGTCGGCAAACAGAACTACGGCGATTCGGGTATCTTCATGACGGCCATCTATGATTACAGCGGTACTCTCGGCCTCGATTTCTCTCTGACCAAGGCTGAGCGGATCACCTACCGGGACATCTCTCCCAACCACGCCATGGCTTTCATGGGAATGGACACCGCCGCCGCCGGCCAACCCGTCAAGTGGTTAGTCGAAAACAGTTGGGGGGAAAAGAAAGGCGATGACGGCTTCTGGTATATGTACGATGACTGGTTCGATGAATACGTGCTGGTGACGATCATTAACAGGAAACTCATTGAGCCTGACGATCTGGAGAAACTCAAGCAGAAGCCGGTTCGACTGCCTGCCTGGGACCCTTTCTTCCTGGCCCTGCGGGAGTATCGGCCCGGCGACAGACAGTAAGAGCAAGCCATGGGAATAGTCGAGCGGTTATCACAGATTGTATCGCCTGAGCGGGTGTCGACTCATCCGGATCAGTTGTCGGTAGTCTCGCAGGATGAATCGACGCTTGAGGGTGTCATCCCACGAGCCGTCGTCTGGGCCACGAGTTCTGATGAAATCAGCCGGATTGTAGTCGCCTGTCGCGAAAGCAAAACGCCCCTCACGACCCGTGGCGCCGGCAGTGCCCTTGAGGGATCGACTATCCCGCTGGCCGAAGGAATCGTGCTTGATCTCAGCCGCATGACGCGCGTTCTCGATTTCTGGCCGGAAGACCTGCAGGTGCGGGTGGAGCCCGGCATAATCTACGATCACCTGAACCTGAAGCTCAAAGACGAAGGGCTGTTTTTCCCACCTGCCCCGGGCGGCTCGGGCGACATCGCCACGGTGGGAGGCATGGTGTCCACCAACGCCAGTGGGATATACTCCGTCAAGTACGGCGCCACGCGGGAGTATGTGCTTGCCCTTGAGATCATCACCGGCACCGGCGAGATAATCACGCTCGGTAATCGGTCGGTCAAGCGTTCCTCGGGATATAACCTGATCGACCTGATGGCTGGTTCCGAGGGCACGCTGGCTGTTATTTCAGCGGTCACTCTCAAATTAGCCGGGCTGCCCGAGGGGCGGCTGCAAACCGCCTACCGGTTCGACGACGAGATCAGCGCCGCCCGCGCCGTGTCAGAGATGTGCCGTTATGGTCTGGACCTGGCGGCGGTGGAGTTTCTGGACCGCGCCCTGGTTCAGGCGCTCAACCAACTGAAAGACTATGGCCTGGACGAAGTCCCCTGTCTCTTTCTCGAGTTTCACGGTCCCCAACCGGTGCTTCAGTCCAATAGCGAACTGGCGGAATCCATATGCAATGATCTCGGCGGCTCGAAGCTCGTCCTTGCCGACGGACAGCGCCCCTGGGAGATTCGTCACTTTGCCACCGACGCCGTCAAGCACCGAAAGCCCGGCTATGCCATCATCCGCAACGATGTCGCTTTCCCCATTTCCGCCCTGCCGGAGATCGTGGCCTACTGCCATGAACTGGGCAATGAGCATGGGCTTTTGATTCACGCTTTCGGGCATGTCGGCCTGGGGCTGCTGCACGCCCTGATCCTGGCCGACCGCGGCGACCCCGACCAGTGGCGACGGGCAAACGAGGTCAGCGACATGATAATAAAGAAGACGCTCCGGCGCGGCGGGACTATCTCAGGCGAACACGGGATCGGCCTGGGACACAAGAATCTCTTTGAGATGGAACACGGCCCGGCGGTGGCGTTGATGCGCGGCATCAAGAATCAGTTCGATCCCGACCATATTCTCAACCCCGGCAAGATCTTCGATCTGTAGCGTTGGCTTGTTTTACCACCGGTGACCTGATCTACTTCCTCCCGGATGTCTTTGAGGAGTTGGAGAAGTGGCCTCAGTGAGTATCCGAAGCTGCGGCACCAGTAATGTTCAAACGGGGGGCAAGTTTGGGTCGGGGTGGCCCGCCATTTATGGGCTGTCTCAAACCCGTGTTTCCGTGTTATGTCAGATCTTGACGGCGGCAAGGCCGCTCGTGTGACTTAACGGATTCTGATGCGTTTCAGAAGGTTTGAGATTCTCCAGTTTTATTTACAATGTTGGATGGGGTCTGCCGAGCGAGTTTTGAGACAGCCTGCTTGCCCTGGGCCACCCCGTCGTCAGTTCAAGCGCAAGACCTTCTGAGGGCCCACTTGACACGGGCGGGCGTTTGCGTTATGTATTGCCGGATCACGTGAGACGTTGCAGATAATCAAACAACGTTTGTCAGGAGGATAAAACAATGCCACAGGTTAGATTCTTGGGTCATTCCTGTGTGACCGTCACCGAGGGAAGCCACAAGCTGATCATCGATCCCTTCCTCACCGGCAATCCCAAAGCGCCGGTGAAAGCGGACGATATCGACGTCAACTTCGTCCTGATCAGCCACGGGCACGGGGACCATCTCGGCGACGGTATCGCCATTGCCAAACGCAACAACGCCACCGTCATCGCCAACTTCGAGCTGGCCAATATGTGCGCTAACGAGGGAGTCAATATCCACCCGATGCATGTGGGAGGGCGACACGACTTTGATTTCGGCAGTGTCAAGCTGACTATCGCCCATCACGGCGGGGGCGCGGGCGAGGATGCCTCCCGCTATACGGGGCCGCCGGTGGGGTTTTTGGTGACGATCGGCGGCAAGACCATCTACCATTCCGGCGATACCGGGCTGTTCTACGACATGAAACTGATCGGCGAGATGAACCGTATCGATCTGGCCTTTCTGCCGATCGGCGACAACTTCACGATGGGCGTCGACGACGCCGTCAAGGCGGTGGAGTTCCTCCGGCCCGCGAAGGTGGTGCCTTTCCACTACGGCACCTGGCCACTTATCGAAACCAATCCGGAGGACTTCAAGGCCAAGGTCACCGGGGCGGAAGTAGTCATACTGAAGCCGGGCGAGACGTACGACGTGTAGCGCACCTCATGGCTGGTGATGTAAAGCTGCCGGTCGCCTGATTCCCGCCTGCACGGAACACCTGCTGATCCCACAGCCGGGGCCGCCTGTTTTTGGTTGCCTGGGGAATGGGTCTGCCCTAAAGTGTATAAGATATGATTCAATACTGAACTGAGCAGGATGCAATGAAGAGACTTCTGAAAGTAGCGGCCTGGGTGGCCGGGATATTGGTGGTGGTGATAATCCTGGCCGTGGCAGGCCTCAAGCTTTTCCTGCCGGCCGAGAAGATACGTACTCTGGCCATCGAGAAGGCCGGCCAGGAGCTGGGCCGTGACGTATCCATAGAGAGTATCGATATCTCCCTCTGGGGAGGGCTGGGCGTCAAGCTTGTGAACGTCACGGTGGGGAATCCGCCCTGGATCGAGCGGGACCATTTCCTGGTGGCTGACAACATTGATGTGAAACTACAAATCCTGCCTCTGATCTCCGGTGAGTACCGGGTAGACCGCCTGATTATAAACAACCCCCGCATAACGATGCTGAAAATGCCCGACGGCGCCAACAACTACACCTTAGCCGCGATTGATCGAAAGCTTCCGCCAGACCTGGCTGAGGAAGTCCCGGCCGAGTCAAAGGCCGCCGCTGCGGTGGTTTCGTTCGGCCGTCTGGAGATCAATGGGGGCTGGCTCGACTATGTCGATGACAGCGCCGGTATGAGGATTCGGCTGACCGGGTTGGATATCTCCACATCCCTGGAAAGCCCGCGCGCGGGTGTCTTTCTTTCGTCAGGTGAGGTTGAGGTTGACAGTCTTCTTATTGTCACCAAAGAGGTCGTGCCGCCGTTGTCGGTTAAGTTGGGTTATACCGCCGGGTATGATCTTGCCGAGCGGCACCTGGAACTTGACAAGGCCGATCTGGAAGTCAACGGCCTGGAGTTTCGTATTGAGGGCGAGGCGTTCCACCCGCCCGGGGAAATCCGCGGCCTGGGAACGGTGCACTCACAGCGGATCAGGGTAGCTGATCTGTTTGATCTCATGCCGCCGGAGCAGGCGGAGGCGCTCACCGGGTTCACACTCGACGGTGACTTCTCGCTGGAATTGAGCATTAACTATGATGACACCAGGGAGGAACCGCTGGTCTATTCCGGTACGGCCGTCGTCACCGACCTGAGCATGTCGAAAGCCGATGTCCCAGGCAGCCTTCAGTTCCGGCGCGCCCTGATTGATTTCGAGCCGGACAACCTGAGGATGAACATCGAGGATGGTTCGTTCGACGGCAAACCGCTCAAGGGGATACTGGTGGTCAATGATTTCGAGAACCCCGTCGTCAACGGTGAACTGGCCGGTAAGTTGAACCTTGCTTATGCACAGCCCTTCCTTCCAGTCGAGGACAAGCCGGAACTGGCCGGCGAACTGGACTTCTCCACGAAGTTCTCGGGTGACATCAGTGACGTGAAGACGATGCGGTTTTCCGGACAGTTGGCGGTCACCGACGGTCGCTACAATTCCCTCCTGCTGCCGGAGCCGGTGGAGTCGTTCAGCCTGGCCCTGTATATCGACAACACTCTCACCCGCGTCGATAAGCTCAAGCTCACAACGGCCTCGGGTGAGCTTTCTTTCAAGGGTCGCATCAATAACCTCGTGCCGTACCTGTTGGCCGACTCAGCCTCGGCAATGAAAGTGGCGCCCTCGGTCGACGGATCCCTGACCGGTCGTTTGAACATGGCCTTTCTGAATCAGTTTCTCCCGCCGACTGGAAAGCCCCAGGTAATGGGACTTCTGTCTGTGGATATGAGGCTCGCCGGGAATGCGGACGACATGGCGAACTTCCAGCCGCGGGGGACGGTCGAAATCGTCGGCGCTTCCTATACGGACTCGCTGCTGCCGGAGCCGGTCAAACGTCTTGAAGCCCGGCTGCTGATTTCTCCCGACACTGTCATCGTCGAGAAGATGGCCGTAGCCTTTGAGTCCAGCGACTTCGCATTCTCCGGCAAGCTGATAGACCCGTTCCCATACTTGTTGCCGCTTGATGTTGTCGATCGCTCACGCGTGAAGCGGCCGCATCTGCAGTTCGAACTGACGTCGCACCGCCTTGATATCGACAAGCTCTTTCCCGAGGCAGCCCCCGGCTCCGCAAGCAACAGGGCCGCTCTGCCGGCTGACTCTGTGCCACCCCTCATCCTGCCGGATATTGACGGCAGCGGTCGGTTTGCAATCGACACGCTGATCTACAGCCGGGTGGAGTTTACCGACATCTCCGGCAAAGTGAAAATCGAGGATGGCAGGATCGACTGCCATGACGTGGCAGGTGACGTCTATACCGGCAAAGTCATGGGCAACAATACCATTGATCTGAACGATTTTGAAAATCCGCACTATGTGGGTGAGTTTCAGGCCACGGGGATTGAGGCGGATGATTTCGTTTCGCGGTTTTCGAAATTCGGCGGGCATCTGTTCGGCAAAATCAACCTCAATGGCGATTATGACGCTCGGGGTTGGGAACCGGAGGAGTTCCTCAACTCGCTGTCCATTACAGGAGTCCTCAACATGAAAGAGGGCAAGGTGGTTACTTCCGGGGTGATCCATTCCGCCATCGCCGGTATTGCCGACAAGGCCGGGCAGTCGTTCGAGAAAGAACAACCGCTCAAAAACCTGAGCACAAATATCCTTGTGAAGGACGGCCGGGTGAGTGTCGACAAACTCACCACCTCAATGGGGAACCTCGGCGATCTCGGCCTCGACGGCTCCTACGGTTTTGACGGCAGCATCAGTTACAAGGGCACCGTTCTTCTGTCGGAGGCTTGGACGCAGAAATTAGTATCCGGGAGCGGACTGGTGGGCGGACTGGCCGGTTTGCTCAGCGACAAGAGTATCGAGCGCATCAGGCTGCCGTTGGAGATCGGCGGCACCATGGACAAGCCGAAATTGAACCTGGACTACTCGGCTCTCACCAAGGACATCGGAGAGAACCTGAAAGACGACGCCGGCAATCTGCTCAAAGGACTGTTCAAGAAGAAATGACCAGTCACGCATTCGCTCACTTCATGTTCGGCGAGCGAATCGCATGTCTTTGACAAAGAGCCGTCCCGATCTCGACAGCTGAACCAGCCTGACGACAAGGCATTGGCGGGTTGCATGACACGAGATGGTCGGTCCTCGAAGCGATGAGTATAATATCGTGAAGAGCCTGATGCCGAATCATCCGGATCTGACGCGGGAAGCCCCGGCCGCTGAGCGGAGAATCAAGAATTACATCCGGGAGACACCGTTAGAGTTCTCCCCTTATCTTAGTGCTCTGGGCAGGTGCAATGTTTACCTGAAGCTGGAGAATCTCCAGAAGACCGGCTCGTTCAAGTATCGGGGCGCGGCCAATCATATTCTCTCCCTATTTCCGGACGATAGAGACCGCGGTCTGGTCACCGCCTCCACCGGCAATCACGCTGCCGCTGTGGCCTGTGTCCTGGATGAGATCGGCTCCCACGGGACCGTCTACCTTCCTGAGAATACCAGCAAGGCGAAACTTGAGGGGTTGCGAGTCTCCGGCATGGAACTGAAGTTTCATGGAACGGACTGCATTCAAGCGGAGATCTTCGCGCGCAAGACTGCGCAGGCCAGCGGTCAGGTATACATCCCGCCCTATAACCACCCCCGGATCATCGCCGGGCAGGCGACTGTCGCCATCGAACTGGAAAGGCAACTCGGCAGAATCGATGTCGTCTTCGTTCCGGTCGGTGGCGGCGGGCTCATGTCGGGAATAGCCGGCTATCTGAAAGGATCGAATCCCTCCCTGGTTGCAGTCGGCTGCCAGCCGGAAAACTCGTCGGTGATGTATGAATCGGTGCGGCGGGGAAAGATCGTTGACATGGATTCGTTGCCGACTCTGTCCGATGGAACGAGTGGGGGCATCGAGAAAGACTCTCTGACGTTTGAAATATGCCGACGCTGTGTGGATGACTACGTGCTGGTCTCCGAAGACGAAATCAAGAACGCCCTGATCCTGTTGATAGAGAAACACAACATGCTGGTGGAGGGCGCGGCAGCGCTATCGGTAGCCTCGTTTATCAAACTCAGAGACCGGTTCAAAGACAAGAACGTGGTCCTTGTCATAAGCGGGAACAAGATCAGTCTGGAGACTTTGAGAACCGTCATCGGTGAGTAGGGCTCTTATAGCAGTTCGGCATCATGAGCCGACGACTTTCCGGACGCAATACCCCTGTCTGCCTCATCCGTCATGCCGGCGAAAGGGTTTGTTGAGAAACGCACTTCAATGTGTGGCGTCGGGTGTCTCTGCCCGACGCATCCTTGGATTCGAGCCACTGCCAGGCAGAGACGCCTGGCAGCACCAAGGTTAACGCTTCAGCGACCGGATAATGGGACTTCATCAACAGGCCCGAAAACCGGCATCCAGCCATCTAATACAATCTGGATTCCGGGTCAAGCCCGGAATGACGAAGGTGTTGTCTCCGTTGGTGGCAGTCCCCCAAGTCTGCCCATGACCGAATCCCGAGACAGCCTCTCCCTGCTCGACACCAGATGACAGGTGATGCGGGAACTGCCGGACAGAGACGCCTGACGGCACAACACGCCTTCTCGGTGATCCCCACACAAGGGCAAGAGACGGGCATGCACTAGAATACTCGCACCTTTTGCCCTCAACACCTGCGCATCGTGCCTGAGCAGCGAGCGCTCATCCTCCCGGATGCTCGGAGCAGGTTAGAGCATCGCCTGCCCGGAACATGTAGTTAATCAGGTAAACCAGGTCGGCAATGTCGATCGGCCCTCCGGAGCCGTTCACATCTGCCGCCGCCATTACCGGTGGAGGCGGGCCGAAACCGAACACGAAGTGGATGAAATAAACCAGGTCCGAAATATCGGGGCCCTGTCCGTCGTTGTCGATATCGCCGCAGACGAAAGGCGGCAGTGTGTCAACGGACAACACGACCGGCACCGCAACGACAGGGAACTTCACCCCGTCCGTATCCGGGAAAATGAATATACTGTCAACGTACAGGCCCGGCGTTAGGGAGTCGGTGTTGACCAGGACCATCAGCGGCGCCGGGGTCATTATCAGTGGACGGTAAACTGCATAGACGGCCAGCCAACTGCTGTGTTCGCTGAAGTGGAAGGGCACCGATCGGTCATGAACTTCATAGACATACAGCGAATCGAACGCGGACTCGCCCGGTGGCAGAATGTAACTAAGAGCACTCGGGTTGGTGGACACTTCGTACACCGGTGGTTCGCCCTCGATAGTCAGTTCCACCGGCACCTTGACATCTTCGAACCACAGGGTATCGTCCAGTGGGTAATAGACCAGAATCGTATCCGAATAGACACCGGGAGCGAGACTGCCACTGTATATGTCGAAATGGATTGAGTCTGGCGTTACGGGGATATTCAATGTCAGGGGATATCGCACGCGAAGCCATTCGCTGCCCAGCATTGTCTCCGCAAAGAACAGAACCGCGCCGCCGCTCTCCTCGTAGACAAGCATGCCCTGATTCAGAAGGCTATTCCCCGGCGACAGCGAGAAGTCGAACCGGTCGGGCGATGCCTTCACCACCGGCA
>JAGLXI010000063.1 GCA_023132995.1 Candidatus Zixiibacteriota bacterium
TATGCCAACTCCTTTTGAACAGTCACCTTGACAAGAAAGAAAGGCGAGGCTATGTTTGGACGCTTAAGTCCAAAACTTGGATGATCTTTTGTTAACTCGAGATGTTGAGAATGCTATGAGTCCTAAGACGAATACAAAGAAGAAGCAATCCACGGCCTACTCGCCGGCCGAAGTCGAAGACAAAATTCTGTGCCGCTGGCTGGGGGCGGGTTATTTCCACGGCCGGGTGGACACTGCCGGCGAGCCGTACAGCATTGTAATCCCCCCCCCCAACGTCACCGGGGTCCTGCACCTGGGACATGCCCTGAACAACACCATTCAGGATATCCTGATCCGCCGCCATCGCATGGAGGGCTTCGAGGCAATCTGGATTCCGGGAGTTGATCATGCCGGCATCGCGACCCAGGTGATAGTCGAGAGACAGTTGGTCAGGGAAGGAACCACGCGACGGGAGATCGGCCGCGAGAAGTTCCATGAACGCACTGCCGGGTGGGCGCAACGGCACAAGGACATTATCATCGACCAGTTGAAGAAGATGGGTTGCAGTTGCGACTGGGAGCGTACCCGCTTCACATTCGATGAGGGTCTCTCGAAAGCCGTCGCCGAAGTGTTCATGCATCTGTATGAGAAGGGTTGGATCTATCGCGGGCACCGAATAGTCAACTGGTGCCCCTCCTGCCAGACGTCGCTGTCGGATGACGAGGTTGAACATGAGGAGACGGACGGCCATCTCTGGTACATCAAGTACAAGCTCAAAGGTTCCGACGAGTTCCTGACGGTGGCCACAACGCGACCGGAGACGATGTTAGGCGACACCGGGCTGGCGGTATCGCCTAAGGATCGGCGCTTCAAGAAGTACGTGGGCAAACAGGTCATACTGCCGATCCTGGAGCGTGAAATCCCTATCGTCGCCGACAGCTTTGTCGATCCTGAGTTTGGCACCGGCGTGGTGAAAGTGACACCGGCCCATGACCCGAACGATTTCGAAATCGGTCGTCGCCACGATCTGCCGGAAATCAACATTCTCAACACCGACGGCTCACTCAACGAGAATGCCGGTAAATTCAAGGGGCTGGACCGCTATGAGGCGCGCAAGCAACTGCTCGACGAGCTCAGGACGAAGGGATTGCTGGAGAAAACCGAGAAGTACCAGTTGTCTGCCGGCACCTGCTATCGTTGCCACCAGGTCATCGAGCCGTACCTGTCCGACCAATGGTTTGTGAAAATGAGCATGATGGCGGCCCCGGCCATCGAAGCGGTCAAGAGCGGCAAAGTAAGGTTCCATCCCGAATACTGGTCCAAGACATATCTGCACTGGATGGAGAACATTCGAGACTGGTGTATTTCCCGTCAGCTCTGGTGGGGACACCGGATTCCCATCTGGTACGCCGATGACGGCACTATCTTTGTCTCCGTAGACCGACCCTCGGCTGAGGACTGCCCGGGCTATGACCCGGAGAGCCTCGTTCAGGATGAAGATGTCCTGGATACCTGGTTTTCGTCCTGGCTGTGGCCCTTTTCCACTATGGGCTGGCCGGAGAAGACGCCCGAACTGAAGAAGTTCTATCCCACAAAGGTGCTCAGCACTGCTTCGGAGATCATCTATCTCTGGGTGGCCCGCATGGTCATGGCCGGTTACGAATTCATGGGCGAGGCACCCTTCTCCGACGTCTATATCCACGGTACGTTGCGGGACGCCAACGGCGTCAGGATGTCGAAATCACTCGGCAACGGGATCGACCCGCTTGAGATAATAAACAAATACGGGGCCGACGCCCTGCGCATGTCGCTGGTTCTGGCTACTCCCGACGGCCAGGACCCCTTGATCAGCAAGAACACGTTTGAGATAGGCCGCAATTTCGTAAACAAGTTGCACCAGGTCTCGCGGTTCGTGATGATTCGCCTTGACGGACGCCCCCCGGTGCTGGACGCGGTTGACGATAACGACCTGGTCATATTCGATCGCTGGATACTCTCCCGCCTCGAGCGCACAATTCAGACGGTCGAGAAGGGGTTTTGCGAATATCGACTCTCGTCGGTGGCCAAGATCCTTTACAACTTCGTATGGAACGATTACTGCTCCTGGTATATCGAGTTGATCAAGCCCGATTCCCCGTCCGTTCCGATAAGAGAGGGTTCGCTCAACGTTGCCACCTACGTGCTGTACAACATCCTGAGACTTCTTTACCCCTTAGTGCCCTTTGTTACCGAGAGGATCTATCTTGATCTGTGCGGTGCCGACTACGATTCCGACAAAACTCTCACGTTCGGGCCGTGGCCGAAGACGCAGGGCGAGCATATCAACGATGCTCTGGAACTCAGCCTCGAGCAGATCCAGGCGGTGGTTACCGCGGTGCGGGCGATACGCTCCGAGTTGAACGTGCCTCCCGGCAGGAAATCGGACCTGTACATCAGAACCGATGACGCTGAGTTCGGCAAGCTACTCGAGAGTCACATCGAATACTTCCGCTCACTGGTGCGGGTTGAGAATCTTCACACCGGCTGCGACATCAGGAAACCTCCCGTGTCGGCCTCGGCCGTGATCTCAGGGGCGGAGATATTCGTGCCGCTGGAAGGCCTGATCGATATTGAGCTCGAAAAGAAGCGGACAGAAAAAGAGCTCAAGAACCTCACCGTGCAACTGGAAAAAATATCCAAGAAGCTGGCCAACGCCGATTTTCTGGCTAATGCTCCCAGCGAAGTTATCGAGCGGGAGAAGGGCAAAAAGCACGACTACCGGGAGCGGATCGAGAAGCTGAACAAGAACCTGGAACAGATTCTGGGTTGGTGACCGGTCAACGACCGTTCAACGACCGGTTTTTTGCGACATAGGCTCTTTCGCCTGGGGGACCCGGTTGCAACACCATCGTCATCCCTGAGCGCGCGGTATGTCATTCCGGGCTTGACCCGGAATCCAGGTTCGTGTGCCTGGCAGACGCCCTTGTCTGCTGGAATAACGGGGGCCATGTTGTAGGTCGTGCCGGTGTACGAGGGGAGGTTATTCCACAAGTCGGCCTGGGGCAGACCGGGGGGACTGCCTCGTTGCCCCACGGAACCTTATCCCATTGACCACTCTCCAACAATTCTGTACATTCTCACAACACGCTAACACGGAGTTGAGATATGTCATATTTGAAAGATGCCGATCCCGAAGTATTCGACGCCATAATCAAGGAAACCAACCGCCAGGCCACCAAGCTGGAACTGATTGCATCGGAGAATTTCGTCTCCGAGGCGGTTCTCGAAGCTATGGGCGGCGTCATGACCAACAAGTACGCCGAGGGCTACCCCGGCAAGCGTTACTACGGCGGCTGTGAGTATGTGGATATCGCCGAGGACCTCGCTCGCGATCGGCTCAAGCTACTGTTCGGCTGCGAGCACGCCAACGTCCAGCCGCACGCCGGTTCCCAGGCCAACATGGCCGTCTACTTCACCGTTCTGAAACCGGGCGACAAGGTCCTGGGCCTCGACCTCACCTGCGGCGGACATCTCACCCACGGGCACCCGATCAACTTCTCCGGGTTCCTGTTCGACTTCACCGGATACGTTGTGGACAAAGAGACCGAGCAAATCGACTATGACGAGTTGCTGAAAGATGCCCGGCGGGTCCGGCCGAAAATGATCGTCTCCGGTGCGTCGGCCTATCCGCGGACGCTGGACTTCAAGAGAATCCGCGAGATCTGCGACGAGGTGGATGCCTGCATGATGGTCGATATCGCCCACATCGCCGGGTTAGTGGCGGCCGGGTTGCATCCCTCGCCGATCCCGTACGCCGATTTCGTTACCTCCACCACTCACAAGACCCTGCGAGGCCCTCGCGGCGGGATCATTATGTGCAAGGAGGAATACGCCGCCGATCTCGACCGCATGGTGATGCCCGGTATCCAGGGCGGCCCGCTTATGCACGTTATCGCCGCCAAGGCGGTGGCGTTCAAGGAAGCCCTCACGGACGAGTTCAAGGCCTACCAGGGACGGGTCGTGGAGAACGCGAAGGTCCTTGCCCAAACGCTGAAGGAGAAAGGCCACAGGCTGGTCGCCGGCGGCACCGACACCCACCTGATGTTGGTTTCATTCATTGATGTCCCAAAGGTGACCGGCAGGAAAGTGGAGAAGGCGCTCGACAAGGCCGGCATCACGGCCAACAAGAACACGGTGCCGTTTGACCCTGAGAAGCCGTTTGTGACTTCCGGGATAAGGTTAGGCACTCCGGCGGTGACCACGCGCGGCATGGGAACCGGCGAAATGGTGCAGATTGCGGACTTCATCGACCGCGCCATCAAGAACCGTCGCAAGGATGAAGTCCTTGAGGGAATTGCAAACGAAGTGGCCGAGTTGTGCGCCGGGTTTCCGCTGTACCCCGAAAGGCAGGTGTGAATCGAACAGGCTCACCCTTCGACTTTGCTCAGGGAGAGGTGCGAGGACATCCAGGGGTGAGGCGTTAGGAATCGATTATTCTGCGTGAACGATGATGGTTGAGTCGGACATCACAGGAGAGGAATCTCCTTCGGGCCAATCATTTCTGGAGATGTCCTGGCCGTATGCTGCTTTCTTGTTCTTCGTTGCGGGATACAGCTATCTCTTCCTTGCTGACGGCTTCAACGCCACCGATGAAGGATATCTTCAGTCGCTTGCCCAGCGGATCGTTGATGGTGAGTTACCGTATGCCGACTTCTACTTTCTTCGTACCCCATTATCGCTGTATCTTCAGGCCGCATTCATATACCTATTCGGAAGCAGTTACACTGTTCTGGCCGCAAGGGCATTTTGGACCGTTCAGACGGTAGCAATTGCATTTGTACTCGTTCCCGTCTACCGCCGTTTTGTGTCGCGATGTGAACTGCTGATACTGCTGTGTTCCACCTGGGTGGTATCGTCACAACTTATCGCCTTCCCTTGGTACAGCTATGATGCGGTTTTTTTCGCTTTGATAGCGCTTGTGTTATATCACCGGCGATGGTTTGGGCTGACCGGGGTTGCGATCTTCCTGGCCGCCTTATCCAAACAGAACTATCTGGTGTTCTTGCCGGTTTTCGTGGCGCTCACGTGGTTGCTGCAGACAAGGTATCGCAGGACACTGCTGTCACTCGCCGGGGTTCTCAAAATCATCTTGGGATTTATTGTTCCCACTATCTGTTATGTCGGATACCTGGAGTTATGGGGCGGCGGGCTGGACACATTTGTGCGAAATGTCTTCGTGTTGCCCGGCAAGACCAGTGAGGTGTCTGCTGTCTTTGCCATATTTCAGAATCACCACGTGGCGTTTGCTTTTTCCCTCCCTGCTCTGGGCGGCGTCCTGTTGTGGTACTACTTTCGACGTGAGAGAATCTGGCTGGTTATTCCGGCTGCTTTGCTCACTGCCGGTGCGGGCTGGTTGATTTCACGCCACTTCATGTTCTATGCTTACGCATTGGTAACGCTGAATTACGGGTTGCTGATCCACGTGCTTGTCATCACCTGGCGTAACAAGGAACTGCAGAATACAACTTTGTTCCGGTGGCTCCTGCCGTTGATACCGTTTTGCATCGCTTTGCAATACATGGCGGCCTTCAATTACGTAGGTCTCACCTTCGGTTATATGGGGGCGGCTCCGGGTTTGATTGTGGCCTGGCTGTTATGGCGTGAGCAAAGTCCCTCCCCATATCGAAAAACAGTTGCGATGGCGTTTCTTCTTGTCATCATGGGAACAGGACTGTATTATAAGTACTCGAACGTTTCACGCGACGCGCCCCGTAAATTCCTCTATACCGAATTCGCATCTGCCAAACTGAGCGGCATCCAATCAACGCGACGCAATGTCGGCCAGATCGACCATCTGGTCGCCACGGTCGAGAAGTACACAGAGCCGGGTGATTACATTCTGGTCTTCCCGGATATGCCGACACTCTATTACCTGACCGACCGACGCAACCCGACACCGATCGGCTGGTATGTCCTGTTGGAGTTCACCAGCGAGATGATGCAGGAGTCGCTCGCACAACTGGAGAAGAACCGTCCCCGACTGGTCCTGCTGCAAAGTTATCCTGAGTCAGACTACCGTCGGAAGGGCGATCAACTCGATTACCTGAGGATCAATCGCTATCGACCGTTCCTCATGTGGCTTCTTGCCAACTACAAAATGTTGGAGATGGTAGGAGATGTAGCTATATTCGTTCCAGGAAGTCCGGTCGCAGATCAGAAAGGAAACTGAAAGATGCTGTTCAGTCTGTCCATGTTTCCCACGAGCAAGGGGACGGCCTCGGTCTCCGGCGACGTGGCCAAAGTGATCGACATAATCGACAAGTCCGGCCTGCCGTACAGGCTCAGTTCCATGTCAACCGTCATCGAGGGCGAGTGGGCGCCGGTGATGAAAGTGATCAACAAGGCGCGCCTGATGCTTCGACGGCGGCACGACCGCGTGTATATCGTCCTCACCATCGATGATCGCAAGGGAGCGAAAAAACGCTTGACCGGCAAAGTCGACTCGATTGAAAGAAAGCTCAAACGAAAGGTTAGCAAATGACCGAGGATATCAGGGTTGTCTTCGTATCGATTCCGCGTGAGGAGGCCTCGCCGTTCGCTCGGGCGCTGGTGGAAGAGCGGCTGGCGGCCTGCGTCAATATCGTCCCCAGGATGGAATCGTTCTACCGCTGGGAGGGCAAGGTGCTCTCCGATTCGGAAGCGCTCTTGATCGTCAAGACCACCAAGAGCCGGTTTGACGCTCTGCGCGCGTATATTACGGAGCGCCACCCGTACGACCTGCCGGAGATCGTGGCTCTGCCGGTGTCGGAGGGTTTGCCCGACTACCTCGCCTGGGTCACCGACCAGACGGAGTAGGCAGCGAAAGGGGGAACGTGAAATGAATTGGTCTATTCTTCCAGAGGGTTGGACTCAAGAGCCTGGTTGGTGGGTCGCTGTTATTGCGGTAATCGCAGCTGTTGGAGCAGGATTGCGCTGGCTGATCAAGTTCATAAGGGATGAGTGGTGGCGTAAGAAGCACGACACACAGCACCAGGACATCGACGAGAGAGTATCTCGGTTGGAGAAGATGCTTGAGGGTGTCCCGCTGCAGATCGAGCCATCACAACCGCCGGAGCTTCCGCCAGGCTTGCCGGAGTTGGAGCAGGACGTCGGGGAGAAAGTCAGAAGTGAGAGATTGCTGGGTTGTAGTGAGCTTATCAAGCTCGGAAACGTCGCGTTCTGGCGGAGTGACTACAAGAAGGCGGACAGCTACTACCAGGTGGCGTTGGATCAGGCGAGGAAGAGCAAGAGGCTGGATTTGGTTGTGGCCGGCTTGGGGAACATGGGCGCGGTCCGTCAGGTCACGGGCGATCTGGATGAGGCTCTTCGTTGTCACAAGGAAGCTCTCAGCTTAGCTCGTAGCATTGGTGATCGCAAGGGTGAGGCGGGTGATCTGGGCAACATGGGCTTGGTCTATCAAGTCAAGGGTGATTTGCGCAGGGCGACGAAATATCACAGAGAAGCTCTGCAGATTAGCCAAGAGACGGACGACCGTCAGGGTGAGGCAAGTGACTTGAGTAACATGGGCAATGTCTGTTTTCAGAGGGGTGACCGGGACAAGGCGCTGCGTTGTTACGAACAGGCACTGGCAATCGACCGTGAGATCGATTACCCTCAGGGTGCGGCGTGGGATTTGGGTAACATCGGTACGATCTACGAAGCGATGGGTGAACTCGATAAGGCGCTACGGTACCACCAAGAAGCTCTGGATACCAACCGACAGATCGGCTACCGCCAGGGTGAGGCTAATGCTCTGGGCAACATGGGCTTCGTATACATGGCAAAGGGGGAATCAGAGAAGGCAATGCGATATCTGCGCGAAGCACTGGCGATCTTGGACGAGCATGGCTTGGCACACGGCCGCGATGTCATAGAAGACGCAATAGCCGAAATCAAACAGAAGCAGCAGGAAAAAGAGCAGTGACAATACTATGAAATGCCCGCATTGTGGACATGAGGAAGACAAAGTAGTCGACAGCCGCGCCGCACAAGACGGCCGGGCGGTGCGCCGCCGCCGCGAATGCTTAGAATGCCACGAACGCTTCACCACCTACGAGTACGTGGAACAGGCGACCCTCACCGTTATCAAGTCCGATAACCGGCGCGAGCCGTTCGACCGCAGCAAGCTGCTTCAGGGGATCAAGCTGGCCTGCAACAAAAGGCCGGTCGCGGCCAAACAGATGGAGACGATGGCCGACCAGGTCGAGGCGGAGATAAACGCCCGATCCCGCAACGAAGTCAAGAGCCAGGAAATAGGCGAGATCGTCATGAGCAAACTGCGCGACGTGGACGAGATCGCCTACGTGCGGTTTGCGTCAGTCTATCGCAAGTTCGCCGACAAGGCGGAGTTCCTCGAAGAAATGAAAAAGCTGCTCGAATAACGCACAACGTGGGTTGAGGTCTACGACGCGATTACGCAGGTCAAGGGACTCGGCCCCTGGAGCGCGCACATGTATCTCATGTTTGTTCTGCGGCGACTTGACATATTCCCGTCGTTAGACCTTGGCATCCAAAAAGCCGTGCAGCAACTCTATGGCCTCGCGCAGGACCTTGACATCGAAGCTATAGCTGAAAACTGGCGGCCGTATCGCACTATAGCCAGCTGGTATCTCTGGCGTTCGATAGACAGTGGGGCGAACCCGTTGTAGACAGGGATCCTGCGCGAGCGGCAAGGAAGGAGTCGGCAATGATCAGATACACAGAGTCAATCGAAGGCGTCACCGCCGAGCAACTGGATGGGTTCTTCGTCGGCTGGGGCAAACCGCCTACGCCGGAGACGCACTTGAAACTTCTGGGTAGTAGCGATCATGTTGTGTTGGCTATCGATGATACCCGGCGCGCGGTGGTCGGGTTCATTACGGCCATCACCGATGGCATCC
>JAGLXI010000064.1 GCA_023132995.1 Candidatus Zixiibacteriota bacterium
GCTCGGGAAAGACGATCCCAAAAGAGCAGGGGGATAATCAAGCCCAGTCCGAGAAAGCCATATTCCGCGAAAAACTGCCCTGAATACTCAAGCCCGTTAACCAGTTGGTCCAGGTGTAGACCGGTCTTGGCGAAGAACGGGTTAGGGAAGATTGAACCGTAGTAAACTACCTTGAAAACCGCGAACGGAAGCGATACCACTAAGGTGGCAAGAACGCATCTGAGCGAAAACACGGGCCAGCGACGCTCGGTGACCGCCTCAATGACAAGAAGCAGGCCGGCCAGGAGTGCACCCTCCGGACGTAGCCATACAGCCATCGCCAACACGAAGATCAGCAGGTGGTTGCGCCGCAGGTAGAAATAAAGCGCCGACAAAGCCGCAAGACCGAACGCGGCCGTCTCAAGTCCAGCCGGCGACCAGTAGGCCAGCGAGAGGTTGAAGCCAACCAGGTAGGCCGGCAAAAGGGATATCCAGCGATCCTTTTCGCCAAGAAGCTGGCGCGCCACAAGCCAGGTCAGGATGATTATGCCCCCACCGCACAGGAATCCGGTCAGGCGGCTCACTATGATATAGCCCACACCCAGGGCACCCCAGAAGATCGAGAAAATCACCCAGGCAAAGTTGGTGAATCCCTCAATTCGTTCTCCGATGTTGTAGACCAGGCCGTGGCCGTTGAGGTAGTTGGCCACGTAGCGATACGAGATGAAAGCGTCATCTTGAATGAAGCTCAGCTTATGCGCCAAGAGAGTATAGACGATCAGGACCGGAAGAAGCGGTAACAACAGGCGGAGGCTGTTCTTCAACTGGTTGTTCAAGTGTTTTGTGTATCCATCAATCGTTCATAGAGATCACTGTATCGATCGACGGCGGCATCCCAGGAGAAATCCTGCCGCATACCGGCCTTCATGATCTTGGTCCAGGTCCGCCGTTTGGCATATATCCGGCAGGCCCGCTCGATAGCCGAGAGCATGGCCTCGGGCGTCTCCTCGCAGAAGACGAAACCCGTCCCTTTGGCGCTGTCCGGGTCGAAATCGATGATAGTATCGACCAAACCTCCAACTTTGCTGACTATCGGTACCGTACCGTACTTGAGCGAGTACATCTGATTGAGACCGCATGGTTCAAACAGTGAGGGCATCAGGAACATGTCGGCGCCGGCCTCAATCCGGTGGGCCAGGTTTTCATCGTGAACCAGAAAAACCTTCAGCTTGTCAGGGTATTTCTTCTCCAGGCGCGAGAGCAGCTTGTGGTACTTCTCTTCGCCGGTGCCCAGGACAACCATCTGTATGTTCATGGCAAAAAGCCGGTCTGCGGCATCTCTGATCAGGTCAAACCCTTTCTGGTGCACGAGCCTCGATATAATCCCGATCAATGGCGTTTTCTCTCTGACGGGAAGGGCGGCTGTTCCGAGCAGGTCTATTTTGTTCATCCTCTTGCCACTCAGATTGGCGGGGTAGTAACGGAACGGCAGTCGCCTGTCGTGTGACGGCGACCAGACCGCGTAGTCAACTCCGTTGAGTATTCCCACCAGGTCGTCTGAGCGTTGTTTGAGGACGCCTTCCAGCCCGCAACCAAACTTCTTTGTTTGGATCTCCTCAGCATAGCGTGGCGAGACGGTAGTGATCTTGTCCGCGTAGCTCACGGCCGCTTTGAGGAAGTTCACCTTGTCGTAGAACTCAAACGGGCCGGTAGCCCAGAACAGTTCCTTCGGCAGGCCCAAGTTGGCGAACCGCTCCTTCTGGAACAGTCCCTGATGGGCCAGGTTGTGGATGGTCAGCACCGAAGCGACGCCGTCATAGAAGGGGTCGTCGGCGTAGATCGTTTTCAGATACACGGCCATCAGCCCGGCCTGCCAGTCATGCGCGTGCACGATATCCGGCCGGAAACCGAGTCTCGTTGCCGCTTCCAGAACGGCCCGCGCGAAGAACACGAATCGTTCGTCGTTGTCGGGGAAGTCCTTCCTGGTCTTGGGGTGACCGTATAGACCGGGGCGGTCGAAGTAATCGGAATTGCTCACGAAGTAGGTCTGCAGGCCGGATCGCTTGTCCCGGAAAAAAGAGAACTCCGCTATAACGCGTTTGTTGCCGACCGGGATTTCCAGCGACCAGCCCACGTCTTCGAGGTGATGTCCGGCGGTGTTCAGCGTCTCGTAGTAAGGAATAAACATCCGCACCTCGTGGCCCTGTGCGGCCAGCGTTCGGGGCAGAGCGCCCAGGACGTCTCCCAACCCTCCTGTCTTTATGAAGGGGACCATTTCCGAAGCAGCGACAAGTATCTTCAGTTCAGGCATCCTTCCCTACGGCCGGTTTCTTCTCGATCCGCTCTAGTTCTTCCATGTCAATCTTTCGTAAAAACGCCGCTGACTCCTCGGGTGGAGTCGGATTGATGTAAAAGCCGGAACCCCACTCAAATCCCGCCACCCTGGTCAGTTTGGGAATAATCTCGATATGCCAGTGGTAGTACTCGTGATGTTCCCTGGATATCGGTCGAGTGTGCAGAATATAGTTGAAGGGCGGGTCGTTCAGGGCTACTTTCAACCGCGCCAGGCTGTCCTTGATGGCCTGGGCCAGCACCATGACCTCGGAATCACTGAGTTCGAGATAGCTCGACTGATGCGCCTTGGGGAGAAGCCAGGTCTCAAACGGGAAGCGCGGAGCAAACGGCTGAATTGCCAGGAACGCATCGTAGTCCCTGACCACCCGCACGCGGTCGGTAATTTCCTGCCGGACGATGTCACAGAAGATGCACCGTTCCTTGAACTCAAAGTAGCGCTTGGCGCCATCGATTTCGTCCGCTACCTGCCTGGGTATGATGGGTGTCGCGATAAGTTGACTATGGGCATGTTCCAGCGAGGCACCGGCCGCTTCGCCGTGGTTCTTGAAGACGAGGATATACTGAAAACGCCGATCCCGCTCAAGGTCCATCATACGCTCTCGATAGGCCCAAAAGACATCACGTACAGCCTCGTCGGACATGTCCACGAGGTCCTTGGCATGGTCGGAGGTTTCGATAATGACCTCGTGGGCGCCGATTCCGTTCATTTTGTCATAGATGCCCGCCGGCTGCCGGCTGAGCGTGCCCTCGACCACCAGGGCGGGGTACTTGTTGGGCATAACTCTCAGAGTCCAGCCGGGTTTGTTGGGCTCGGTACCGGATTTGCGGTAGGCCAGGATTTCCGGCGGCGTATTGTCCTCGTGACCGGGACAGAAAGGGCACATCTTGGCATCCGCGCGTCTGGGCACGGGTGCAAATGACGTCGGCCGCTTGCCTCGCTCGGTCGATATGATAACCCAGCGACCGGTGATGGGGTCTTTACGAAGTTCCGGCACGATACTCTCCAGATTATGATAGTATATCTATCGGCAGTCGGTTGTCAACCGTCTCCTATTTTGCAATCGCCATTATGGCTGTTGCCACAGCCGGATCCGGCACGCTGACTTATACCGCTTCCCCAGTTTCATATCCCAACCTCGGCAGGTTCTGCGTCTTCCTGCCTTGTTCAGTCGGCTGTCAAGCGCCCTGCCTCGCTGCGGGAACTCAGCTGCTGGTGACAGCCTGGCGAAACTCCATCGCCCCTTTCTTGCTCATGGCGCTGTCCGCTACAGCCCGCAGGAGGTCAATCTCATGCTTGGACAGGCTGCAGTTGCGACGGGCGACGCTGCGCCTGGCGGTCTCTATCGCCTTGTCAAAGTGGTACTGCTCATAATTCTCAGAGTTACCCCATCGAAACGAAGGCACTTCCTTGTCCACGATCAACGTACCGCCGAATATGTTGCAGCAGACACCGATATTGATGCCCGTGTTGAGAAGGGTTCCGATGCCGAACTTGGTATGGTCACCGACAAACGACCCTACCTTGATCGACTCTGTGTCAACGGTGCTTTCGTTAATGCTCACGCGGATGTTTGAGTAGTTGTTCTTGAGGTCCGAATTGGTCGTCATGGCCCCGAAGTTCACCCACGGCGCGACGTAGCTGTGTCCAATGAAACCGGCGTGGTACTTGTTCACGTAGCAATGAAAAATCGATTCCTCCACCTCGCCTCCGACATGGCAGGTGTGACCGATGGACGACGCCGCAATCCTGCCCGCCAGGACCACTGAATTGGGGCCGATGTAGCAAGGTCCGATGACAGCCGCGTGGGCTTCGATGCGACTGTTGCAACCGATGTAGACCGGTCCGCTCGAAGCGTCGATCACGGCGGCGGGCTTTACCTCAACGCCGCTGTCGAAGTAGACATCGTCCCGGTTGACCACGATTGCGCCGTCGTGCAGTATGACATCGTCGCGGATTTTCATCCCGGGCCGCAGATGGGCGAAATCGGTGGCAATTTCCCGCTCGATATCGGCCATGATCTCCCAGCAATAGTCGTATAGGGTGGCCTCGGTCGGAGCCGGCGCGAAGTGGTCGTGCTCGGTTTCGTACAACTGCTGGTACTCTCTCTGAGTCGCCAGCGGTGGAATTTCTTCGAGCAGATGTTTCTTGAACAGCACTGCCACCGTCTCTCCTTGTCGGGTAAAGACCGTTGACAATCTTGCTTCGGAGACTGCTTCGGCGAGGTCACCGTAATCTCGAATCCGGCCATTGATAAACAGGATATCGCAGTCACTACGCTTGATGATATTGACTGGGTGGTCTCGGAGAGTCTCCGCCAGAAGCGGGGAAACCTGGTCCCGGGCCGACAGGCAGACTTCGGCGTCCGGAAAATACCGCTCTCCACGCCTGAACAAGGGGACGATCCCCGCTCGCAACGTGTAGACCGGGCGGAGAATCGTTACCGGATAGAACCGGTCGAACTTCTCATCCTCGTAATAGCAGATCACTAACGGCATACGCTTGCTCGTTTCCTGACATTCTCCTGATGACTCTTTTCGGCCGTCAGGCTCCAGAACTTAGAGGAAACCAACATGAGCATCACCGGTGGCTCAGGCAAGCTTAAACTGGCTGGCCGCGGGTGGCAGTTTTTCTCCCAAGATCACCGTTGCCGGCGCATGAGCCCTGCGCTGTCCTTAGGGAAACGGTTATTCCAGTAACCTTATGATAGCACGATTCAAAATTCCACTTTCTTTTGGATCATTTCCGGCTTAATTCTGTTGTAAACGAAAACGATACCCTGAAAACCAAAGGGACCTGAGAACATGCTCGTAGTAACAGACACCGCCGGAGTCGAACTGAAGAAGGTGCTGGCCGCCCCAGAACATAAGGAAAAGAAACTGATATTGTACTTCCAGGGGGTCGGCTGAAGCGGACCATCCCTCGGAATGGCTCTGGATGAGTCCACGGATCACCTTGAACAACTCGAATCAAACGGCGTAAACGCCTTTATTGACTCGAAAGTCCTGAAACACATAGAGCAGCACGGCGATATCAGGATCGACTACGTGACGCGGCCGGAAGGATCAGGCTATATGATATCGATCGGCAACCCCGATTGCTCCGCCTGCGGCTGCAAGGGATGTTAGCCGAAGTGTGAGTTGTACGGGGCTCTCTCGGCATGTCGATTCGAATATCTTCCTCCAATCGGCTGAGGCGGCCGGAAGCCCGGTCGGCCGTTATCGAGAAGCGGTCATACGACCGCCATACGTCCCGTTTTCCTGCGAAATGCCGGGCAAAAAAGCGCGTAGTTTCCCAGCTATTATCCGGAAACGCCTTGACATTCTGGAATTGCCTTAGTATATACGCAGACCATGTGAAATGTTTCACGTAATATCACATGCGTGATTCGGCTTTGGACACATGTCAACATACAACCATTTGAGGAGATGAGGAGTATGTCGCAGTTTGTTGATTCCATCATGGCCAACGTCAAGGCCAAGAACCCGGCCGAGCCGGAGTTCCATCAGGCGGTCGAGGAAGTTGTGGAATCTCTGGAGCCTGTCATTGAGAGGCATCCGGAGTACAAGGAAGCAAGAATCCTTGAGCGCATCATCGAACCCGAGAGGGTTATCATGTTCCGTGTTCCCTGGCTTGACGACAGGGGCCGGGTCCAGGTCAACCGTGGCTTCCGCGTTGAGTACAACAGCGCTATCGGCCCCTACAAGGGTGGTCTTCGTTTCCACCCCAGCGTTAACCTGGGCATCTTGAAGTTTTTAGGATTTGAACAGGTTTTCAAGAACGCGCTCACGACGCTGCCCATGGGCGGCGGCAAAGGCGGTTCCGATTTCGACCCAAAAGGCAAGTCGGACAACGAAGTCATGCACTTCTGCCAGAGTTTCATGAGCGAGCTTTTCCGTCATATCGGACCGAATACTGACGTGCCGGCCGGCGACATAGGAGTCGGCGGTCGCGAGATCGGTTTCCTGTTCGGGCAGTATAAACGGCTGCGCAACGCGTTTGAGGGCGTGCTCACCGGCAAGGGTCTCAACTGGGGCGGTAGCCTGATTCGTCCCGAGGCGACCGGCTACGGAGCCGTTTACTTTGCCGAAGAGATGCTCAAGACTCGCGGCGAGTCGTTTGAGGGCAAGCGCGTGGCGGTGTCCGGATCAGGCAATGTAGCCCAGTACGCAACCCAGAAGGTCAACGAACTTGGAGGTATAGTCGTTACGCTTTCTGACTCTGCGGGCTTCATTATCGACAAGGAAGGCGTCTCCGGCGAGAAGTGGGAATTCGTAATGGATCTCAAAAACGTTCGTCGCGGCCGCATTAAGGAGTACGCCGAGAAATTTAAGTCGGCCGCTTACCATGAAGGCACCGGTGTCTGGAACGTGAAGGTCGACGTTGCCCTTCCGTGCGCTACCCAGAACGAACTCAACGATGACGATGCCAGAGTTCTGGTCAAGAACGGTTGCATCTGTGTTTCTGAGGGCGCCAACATGCCGACTACTTCAGACGGCGTCAAGGTTTTCCTCGACAACAAGGTTCTCTATGGTCTCGGCAAGGCAGCCAACGCTGGTGGCGTGGCGGTCTCCGGACTGGAGATGTCTCAGAACAGCCTGCGGTTGAGTTGGACTCGCGAGGAGGTCGACCAGCGCCTGCATAACATCATGAAGAGCATCCATGCCGCCAGCATCGAGGCGGCGGAGGCATACGGTCATTCGGGGAACTACGTTATCGGTGCTAACATCGCCGGGTTCCTCAAGGTGGCCGACGCCATGATAGACCAGGGTGTCGTATAACTCACGAGCAGCAGACAGTCCTCAAAGGCGGAGCAGGCGCAACCTGTCCCGCCTTTTTCATTGACTGACACCCGGGCGCGCCCATATTTTATGCCTAGGACTTTATGCGGAAAATGACAGCTACACCGGTGTCCAGATGAAACCAGATGTGAATCTTACCCATTTTCAATCCAAGTCGCTCAAGTTCGGCCAGCTCATGCAGTTTCGCGTCAAGCACGTCCTGCTGGTCTCAAGCCCCTACGATTCGTATGTGCTGGAAGAGGACGGGCAACTCACGGAACTGATATACAACGAATATGTCGAGCTGAATCTTTCTGTCACGCCGCACGTGAAACGGGCTTCCAACGCCGAGGAGGCCCTGGCTATCGTCAGACAGCAGAGTATCGACCTGGTAATCGTCTTCAAGCGAGTCAGCGATATTGACGTTATCAACTTTGGCCTGGAGGTCAAGAAACACAGGCCTGAGATACCGGTCATTTTTCTTGCCTACCATACGCGGGAACTGATGGTTATGGAAGAAGCCGACTATTCTCAGGCCATCGACCGTGTCTTCATCTGGACGGGCAATGTCAGAATCCTGCTATCGATCATCAAGCTGGTCGAGGACAGCATAAACATCGATAATGACACCGCCCTGGTGGGGGTGCGCGTGATTGTGATCGTGGAAGACGACGTAAAGTTCTACTCCTCGTTTTTGCCGCTCATTTATACGGAACTCATGCAGCAGACACGGGCCTTGATGGCGGAAGGCCTGAATATCACCGACAAGCTCCTTCGAATGCGGGCGCGCCCCAAGATCGTCATGGCCGACAATTACGAGGACGGCTGGAGATTTTTTGAAACCTACCGCAAGTATGTCCTGGGGGTAATCTCCGACTTTCGTTTTCGCAAGGATGGCAGGAAGGACGATGAAGCCGGGCCGAAACTGGTGCAGCGGATACGCGGGGAGGCTCCGGATCTGCCCGTTCTGATGCAATCCTCGGATCTGGACAACGCCAGAACCGCCTTTGCGCAGGATGTCGGTTTCATACACAAGCGATCGCCTTCTCTGCACCAGGATATTCACCATTTCATCATGGCTCATTTCGGATTCGGGGATTTCGTGTTTACCCTTCCGGATGGGACGGTTCAGGCCACAGCCGACGATTTCAAGACCATGGAGAAGGTTCTGGCTGAAGTCGACGAACGTTCCATTCTGTACCACGCCAACCGAAACCACTTCTCCAACTGGCTCATGGCGCGGACGGAGTTCGACCTGGCCGCGAGGCTGCGGCCCCGCAAGGTGTCCGAGTTCAAGGACGCATCGGTGCTGCGGAGGTACCTGATCGATACGTTCAAGAACTTCCGCCATGAAAAGCAACTGGGCGTGGTCAGTGACTTTTCACGCCGCCACTTTGATCTGCAGAGTGACTTCGTCAGAATCGGCGGCGGCTCGCTCGGCGGCAAGGGGCGGGGGCTGGCATTTATTAACGCCCTTCTGAGCAAGCACACCATGAGCGAGCAGTTCGAGGGAGTGTCCATATCGGTACCCCACTCGGTTGTCATCGGGACCGACGTGTTCGACGCCTTTATTCAGAGCAACGATCTCTTCTCCTATGCTCTGGGCATATACAGCGACGACGAGATAACCGAGCGATTTCTGAAGGCGAAGTTCCCCAAGCGTATCAAGGTCGACCTGCATACGTATCTTGAACTGGTCCACTATCCCCTCGCTGTACGCTCGTCGTCGATGCTGGAGGACTCCCACTTGGAGCCGGCGGCGGGGATTTACGACACACACATGCTGAGCAACAGCCACGTCGATATCGGTGTTCGCCTGAAACAACTGCTGATGGCCTTGAAGTTGATCTACGCCTCGACATTCTTCCGGAACGCCAAGCTGTACCACGAGACCATTGGCAACCGGATCGAGGAAGAGAAGATGGCTGTCATTGTTCAGCAAGCGATAGGCAGGCGCTGCGGTGAGTACTATTATCCCGATTTCTCCGGACTCGCCCTTTCCTACAACTACTATTCAATGGATGGCGTTAAGCCTGATGAAGGTGTCGTGTACGTCGCTCTCGGTCTCGGTAAGACGATTGTCGATGGTATGAACTGTCTGCGCTTTACGCCTGACTATCCCGAGAAGCTGCCGCAGTTCTCGACCACTAAGGACATACTCAACAACTCGCAACATGATTACTTCGCTATTGACATGACTGATCCGTCGGTGATGCCGGAGCCGGGCGGCGAAAAGGGACTGATTCGCCTGACCCTGGACCAAGCGGAAAAGGACGGGACGCTGGCCCCCCTTTGTTCCACATACTCAGCCGCCAACGACCGGGTATACGACGGCTGCGGCCGGGAGGGCACACGCATAGTTACTTTCGCCCCCATTCTGAAACTGCACTGGTTCCCGTTGCCCGATATAACTCGGTACCTTCTAAAGCTGGGCAGCGAAGGTCTCAATTGTCCGGTCGAGATTGAGTTTGCGGTCAACCTGCAACCGCAGAAGGGGCAGCCAAAGCAGTTCTACTTTCTCCAGATAAGGCCGATGGCCAAGGATACGGTCTTTGAGACGATCTCTCTCGAGAACGTCGAGCGGGCGCGGGTGGTCGGCAAGAGTGAGAACGCGCTGGGGAATATGCGCGTGGACACTATTCGCGACATTCTTCTTGTGGTCCCGGAGAAGTTCGACCGTTCCAGAACGGTCGAGATCGCCCGGCAGGTTGGTGAGTTGAACCAGACGCTGAAAGACGCCGACCTGGACTATCTGCTTATCGGACCCGGGCGCTGGGGCACTGCCGAGCGCTGGCTGGGAGTGCCGGCGGCTTGGAATCAGATCTCGGCTGCAAAGGTCATTGTCGAGGCTGCCTATGGCGACTTTGCGCCGGACCCTTCCTTCGGCACCCACTTCTTCCACAACCTGACCTCGTTCCAGGTCGGTTACATGACCGTAAACGCCGCCGCCGGCAATGGTTTCATGGAGTGGGATTGGCTGAAGGCTCAGAAGATAGCTAATGAGACTGAGTACGTGCACCATCTCAGCTTGGACAAGCCGTTGGAGATTCTCATCGACGGTCGCACCGGCGCTGGTCTAATCCTCAAGCAGTAGCCAGACCGAGCCTGATCACGGCGGCGGCTGAATACGCATATCTCTGAAAGGCCTGTCAAATGGACCTGTTGAATAATAGTCAACGAGTTGGTTGGGGGGGAGGTGATACGGAAAGTCGTCCCACACCTCAGCCGAATTCCGCATAGCGGTGATGCCACTTCAAAAACTCACACAAGCCAGACAAATCGGGGAAAAGAACCCTGCTGCTAGCTCCAAGACGATTCAAACCCTTGAGTATTTCCAGTTTCCTGTCACCGGGAATTATGATCTTCAAGAGGAGCCAGTAATCCCCGTAAAAAGCTATGCCATCCTCAAGGGGCTTGAACTGTTGCCTCTCAGGTGGCAGAGGAAAGGCTGTAAAACACGCCTCCTGAGCAACAACGCGCTCATCTATCATCTTCGGAAGTATCGGAGTGAGGACATCGAACTTATCCAGACTTTCGTAGTCATCGGCATCCGTGTCAATCGTGGTTGGTTCGAGTGCATACAATGCGCCATCTTCTTCTCCGATACTCTCGTTTACTGCAAAGAACGCGGCTTTAAGAGGGTTTGACGTCCAATCCAGTAATCGCGTCGGCAATCCGTAGTGCTGTCCCAAAACCATCCATTGAAAGTCCCCTCTTGGTTCCCGACGGTAATGTGGAGTTGCGTACCTCTTGAAGTCTTGCAAGATGTTCCATTCGATGCGATCCCATGAGTCCGGAACAGGCAGGTCATCATAAAGTCGGGACAACTTTGGGCGAAGATCCCATTCTGATTTAGACTGTCCCCTGAAGAACTCTAAGTCAGAATAACACTCGACATGACTGAGCAACTCATCAAGTGTAGATATCCTTATTTCTCTGTACTTCGAATACTTCGGCTCAGTATCCAAATGCCGCCCTCCCAGTTGAGAGGTTGATGTTATTGATTCCACCGATCACTCCCAATATACCGCCCATCCATCCGTATTGTCTACCAAAAAGGCCGGTGGTCTTTCAATGCGAATTGACTCACAATTAATGT
>JAGLXI010000065.1 GCA_023132995.1 Candidatus Zixiibacteriota bacterium
CATTCTTCAATGAGGCAACGCGCCCAGGGCATGACGCCGAGAACTTACGCCTCATCCTCGGCCCGGGGCTGACCGGTGACGATATCGCGGACAGCCTCGATATACGACGGGTTGCACAGGTAGTCACGTTCGTTATGGCGGCCGTAAAACCGCACGAAACGCTTCGGCTCCCGGGCGCTATCGAAGAGCCTGCGACCCATCGCAAAGGGAATGAGGTCGTCTTCAACGGAATGGGTGACCAGAACGGGGCAGCCCGCAGACGCGATTTTTCCAATGGAGTCGAACTTGTAGCGAAGCAGGTACGTAGCAGGAAAGTAAGGGAAGATCAGTCTCGCCATGTCGCGCGCCGAAGTAAACGAGGACTCCACCACCAGCGCGCCGCAGTCGACCAGGCTGGCGAGTTCGATCGCCACCGCACCCCCGAGCGACCGCCCAAAGACAACGATATCCTGCGGCTGCACGCCCTTCTCACTTAGCAGCCAGCGATAGCAGGCCTCGGCGTCGGCGTAGACTTTTGACTCACTCGGCGATCCGTCCGACCTGCCGTAGCCCCGGTAATCGAACAGGAGGATGTTGACTCCCAGACCGGTAACGAACTCCGCTGTCTCTAATCGATGCGAGATATTCCCGCCGTTGCCGTGACAAAAGAGCACGGTCCTGGCCGCACCGGCAGGAAAATACCAGGCGTGAACCTTCTCGCTACCGGCAACGTCGACGTAAACTTCCTCAAAGGAGAGACCGAGAGAGGAAGGAGTGTCCACGAGTTCCGTCGTCGGGCAGAAGACCATCCTGTCCTGCCGGAAGTACAGATAGGCGCCGAACAGCAGGAAAGCGCCCGCCACTATTATTATGACCGACAGAAACATCCGGGGAATCGTCACCTTCGCATTGCGTATCCGGGAGTGATCCATAGTACAACCAGAGCCGTCCGCCTGTCCCCCACAGCCATCGGCGAGGTACCGCCGGAAGCTCCTGACAACGGAGCGGCGGCCTTTCTCACAGCCGGACGGGGCGAGTTGCTCACTCCCACTCGATTGTGGCCGGAGGTTTGGAGGAGATGTCGTAGGTGACGCGGTTGACGCCCTTGACGTCCCGAATGATGCGGTTGGACACGTGCGCCAGAATGTCGTAATCGATCCGGGCCCAGTCGGCGGTCATGGCGTCGACCGAAGTCACCGCTCGCAATGCAACCACGTTTTCGTAGGTTCTTTCATCACCCATTACACCGACCGCCTTCACCGGCAACAGAACCGCGAAGGCCTGCCAGATGTCGTCGTAGATGCCGCTGTGGTGCAGTTCCTCAATGAAGATGGCGTCTACTTCTCCAAGAAGCCGGCACCGTTCCCTGGTCACCTCACCTAAGATGCGGACGGCCAGGCCCGGTCCCGGGAAGGGATGCCGTCGGATGAACTCGTCTTGAAGTCCCAGCGCGCGCCCCAGTGTACGGACTTCGTCTTTGAACAGTTCCCTCAGTGGTTCCACCAGTTTCAGTTTCATCCGCTCTTTCAGCCCGCCGACATTGTGATGCGACTTGATGGTCGCCGCCGGCCCCTTGAACGAGACCGATTCGATCACGTCCGGATACAGCGTGCCCTGGGCCAGAAAACCGACACCGCCGATCTTCTCGGCTTCTTCCTCGAAGACATCTATGAACGTGCTGCCAATGATCTTTCGCTTTTGCTCGGGGTCACTCACGCCCGCGAGGCGGCCTAAGAACTTCGCCGAGGCATCCACCGGGTGAAAATTGATCCCTAACTTGGAGAGCATCGCCACGACATCGGTAAACTCGTTTTTTCGCAGGACGCCATTATCGACAAAAACCGCGTGGAGATTGTCACCGATGGCCTTCGACAGCAGCATGGCGGCCACGGTGGAATCGACACCTCCGGAAATAGCAAGCAGAACCCGGCTGTCGCCGACTTGCGCCCGGATGCTTCTAATAGCGCTGTCTATGAACACCTCAGTGGTCCAGTCGCCTTTCAGCCCGCAGATATCAAACAGAAAATTGCCGAGAATGGACCGGCCCTCTTCAGTATGATGAACCTCGGGGTGGAACTGAAGACCGTACAACCTCCGCTCGTGGGCGGCGATGGCGGCCACTTCGAGACTATCCGAGGAGCCGATCACTGAGAACGAATCCGGCAGCCGGACTATGGAATCGCCATGTGACATCCAGACCTGACTCCGGTGGGGGATACCGGAGAGCAGTCCCCTGTCATCAGTGACCTCAAGGTGAGCCCGCCCGTATTCTCGAGATTCCGATTGCATCAACTCTCCGCCAAACCGGTCAGCCAGCAGTTGCATGCCGTAGCAGATGCCTAAGATCGGAGTGCCGCTGTCGTAGAAGCTGTCGTCAAGGCGGGGGGCGCCCGGCTCCTTGAGCGAGGAAGGCCCTCCCGAGAGAATGTAGCCGCGGACGTTCCTGTCGGCATAGGGAGCAAGATCGGCGTTGAAGGGGATGATCTCGCAATAGACCTTTGCCTCCCGCACTCGCCGGGCGATGAGTTGTGTATACTGGGAACCAAAATCGAGAATCAGTATCGTATCCTGACGAAATGGCTGATCATCGGACATCGCGTTGTTTTCCTTCAATCAGGGTGTCCTTGAGATACTTGTCGCTTGTACCGGGGTAGTCCTGCAGACAGTGCAGCCCGCGCGATTCCAACCGCCGCAGGGCGGATTCGACGATCAGTTCGGCGATTGTGGCCATGTTGCGCAACTCCACCACGGCGTAGGTGGCCGGGGCGGCTAAGTAATACTGTTCTATACCTTCCTTGATCTGGCGAATCTTCCGCCAGGCCAATTTGAGATGATCAACAGTCCGCACAATGCCCACAAAGTCGGACATCACGCGTCTGAGTTGACGAAGGTCGTGGGCGGTGAGAATCTTCTGCCGGGGATGATGCAGTGAGGAATACGGTGCATTGTCGATCGGCAGGGTGCTGGGAAAGTGCACTTGTTTGAAATAATCGGTAGAACTGGCAGCGGCGAAACTGGCCATAGCAACCGCCTCCAGCAGGGAGTTCGAGGCCAGACGGTTGGCCCCGTGCATACCGGTCATGGCTACTTCGCCAGCCGTATAAAGGCCTGGCAATTCGGTTTCGCCGCCGATGCTGGAAACCACGCCACCGCACGAATAGTGGGCCGAGGGCACCACCGGGATAGGTCGTTCGGTCATGTCGAAGCCGCGCCTGAGGCACTGGCTGTAGATGTTGGGAAACCGGCCCTTGATGAACTCGGCATTGAGATGGCTGACGTCGAGAAAGACAAACTCCTCCCCGGTCTCCTTCATCTCTTTGTCGATGGCCCGGGCGACTATGTCACGGGGAGCGAGATCTTTAAGGGGATGAGTCTCTTCCATTATGTAGCGTCCGTCAACCGACATGAGCCGCCCTCCTTCGCCCCGCACCGCCTCCGATATCAGAAACGGCCAGCGTCCGGGACTGTAGAGCGCGGTCGGATGAAACTG
>JAGLXI010000066.1 GCA_023132995.1 Candidatus Zixiibacteriota bacterium
GTGGCCAGCATCGTCACCGGGGCGTAGAAGAAGTCAAAAGTGCGCCCTTCTTCCGAGAACACGAAAGCGCCGCCGCAGGCCTGCCGCCCGCCGTCCTGGTAGGTTATAAGTTCGAGCGCCAAGTGGTCGCGCAGGATGTCGATGCGGTCTTTTGCTTGCCGGCAGGCGGCCAGCAGCGCCCGTTCCAGCTCACGACCGGTGAAATCCTTGGCGTGCACAACTCGCGATTCCGAGTGACCGCCTTCGCGACCCAGGTGATAGCGGCCGTCCTTCTCGGTGAATCTGACGCCGTAGGCTTTCAATTCCTCTATCAGCGCCGGGCCGGACTCGATTACTCGCTCGACAACGTCCCGGTGACACAGCCCGGCGCCTGCGGCCAGCGTGTCTTTGATATGCGACTCGAAGCTGTCGGTCCCTTTCAAAACGGCGGCGATGCCCCCCTGGGCGCGGTTGGTATTGGAGTCCCGCTCTCCCTTCTTGGTGACAATGGCCATCCGGGCGCGCGGGTTCAACTCGGACATCTTGAGAGCATAGAAGAGCCCGGCAATGCCGCTGCCGATGACCAGAACGTCGTAGCGCCGCTCCATCAACTCTTCTGCTTTCTCAGATCAAGTCTGTCAATCAGGTATTCGACCAGTTTCTCTTCTCCCGGATCGAGGTCAGTTGACTGTGCAAGATAATATATTTCCCGACCGAAGGCAAAGTCCGGCAGCTTCATCCAGTCCTTGCCGGTGGTGATGATGACATCGGAGTTATGGTGATCGGCGTGTGTCTTGATGTGGTTCAGGAGCTGCTGGTCGTACACTTGGTGGTCCGACAATTCCAGGGCGTCGTCCAGATCGGCGCACCGGGCCGCTACCTGCCGTCGAAGAGGCTCGAAATTGCCCACCCCGGCGAAGAGAAACACCGATTTGTCCTCGAGATATTTAAGCGGCAGGTGTCGATCGCGTCCTCGCAGTCCCGCAATAAGGAACTGCGAGCAATAGTGCTGCGCCCGGGGGCTCAGGGACTGCAGTTCTTTCTTGAGCACTCCCAGGTCCTCTGCGAAGTTCGAGCGGGTGACGATAACCACGTCGGCGCGCTGCAGCGAGGACATCGACTCGCGCAGGAGACCGGCGGGAAACGGCCGGAGCAGTTTTCTGTCGATGGCCGCGTCGAATGTCACAATGTCAAGGTCGCGAGCCAATCTGAAATGCTGGAAACCATCATCAACCAGCACAAGATCGACAACACCGGCCCGCGCCAAGTTCTCGGCCGCCCGGGCCTTCACCCTGTCCACCGAAAAGACGGCCTCCGGCAACAGGTTGGCCAGAAGCATCACTTCATCGCCGGTCTGTTCCACCTGCATTTTCTGGACGCGGTAGCCGGGTTCAACGAACGAGCGTTCGCTGCTTCGCCCGTAGCCGGAGGAGACGATCCCTACCCGCAATCCCTCTTTCATGAGAAACCGGGTGAGGAACTCCACCATTGTTGTTTTGCCCGTCCCGCCGACAGTGATGTTGCCGACACACACCACGGGGATGCCCACCTTCACATCGGCCCTCGTATGAGTTTTCACCAAGTGGAAGAGCAGACGGTAAACGACCGAACAGAGCCACAGCCCCAGCGCCGGTATGGCCCACGGTGAGAAGGTCTTACGCCTGATGATCTTTTTCCAGAGCCGTTCTAACATTGGTCAGTTTTTCCAGAATATAGGTGCCGGCCCTCGCTGTAGCCGAACCGGCCAGGTCAGTCTCGGTTTTGATCGCAAATGCAGTTTTCCCTGAGCAGGCATTTTCCACTAACGATGTCAACTCGTCCGCCGATTGGACCCTGGCTCCATAATTGCGGCTCAATATATAGTCCGCCGCCTCGTTTACGTTGTCGAGATGAGGACCAAAGAGAACCGGTGTGCCTGCCCAGACCGGTTCGAGAAGGTTGTGACCACCGACATCAACCAGCGTACCCCCGACGAATGCGATATCAGCCGCAAGATAGAGATCGTTCAGCAGACCGACCCGGTCGACCACGACGCAGGAGACATTGTCTCTTTTGTAGTCTTCTTTGTCGGTTCCGGAGGACTGTCCGAAAAGGACGTAGCGGATATTACGATCCCTCAGCAGGACGCCGATCTCGCCAGCCCGCTCGATATGGCGCGGCGCGATGATGAGTCTGAACTTATCGTACCTGGCGCTCATGGTTCGCAGGAGATCCAGCATCATCGCCTCCTCGCCGTTTCGGGTGGAACCGGCCACCATGAGAAAATCGTCCACGCCGAATCCGGCCCGACGGCGGATTTCACGAACCCCCTCCTGACAGCGCTCAGGCAAGGGAGCGTCGAACTTCATATCGCCGGCTACCTCGCAGCGCGCAGGGGCAATGCCGAAGAACCGGTAGCGGTCGGCATCGGCTTGAGACTTGACGAAAAGCCGTTCGTACCGGCGGAGCAGGCGACCGAGCGAGGTCTGAAAGATACGGTATCGCCCAAACGCCTTCTCGGACATGCGACCGTTTATCATGATCAGGGGAAGACGTCTTCTTCCGGCTTCACGAATCAGGTTCGGCCAGATTTCCGTTTCAGCGATAACGATCAACTGCGGTTGAATCATGTCAAGCGTCCGCCTGACGACATTGGTCGAGTCAATCGGGAAGTACGTTATGGTCACGGCGTCGCCGAATTGTGCGGCGGCTGTCTCGTAGCCCGCGGGGGTCATGACGGAGACATGAATCTTCGGCGAGGGATTCGCCCTTCTCAGGTAGTCGACCATGTAGCTGATCACGCGGACTTCGCCGACCGACGAAGCATGGATCCACACGCTCACGGGGCCGACCTTGTTAATCAGGCCCAGCCGACCCTGCCACAGCCTGCTGCCGCGAGCCGCCCTGAGCCGACCAAAAGGGTAAAGGCAACAAAAGATAACCAATGAAACTATCTTGTACACGATTAGCATCATGGCACGTTAACCTGAGCCAAGAGGTTTTTCATGCCGGCTGCCCTGCTCGCGACTACTCCCGACGTTCTTTGGCCAAACAAGTTCCGCGATATGTCCTGCGGCCCGTGCCGAAGCTCCTTCGCCGCCGAGCAGTTGCGGTAGCCGGTTCAGCTTTCCCCGGACAGCCTCGTAATGTGCCTCGTCGGTCCAGAGTTTCTCAAGTTCCCCGACCATTCGTCTCGGCGTAGCCGCACGCTGTATGAGTTCCGGCACGCACTTCTGGGTGAGAACCAGGTTGACCAGGGCGATCTTGTCAACCTTTATCAGGCGGCGGGCAATCTGATAGGTGACAAAGCCGGTCTTGTACACTACCACCATTGGTCGACCGATTATCCCGGCTTCCAGCGTGGCCGTTCCCGACGAACACAGCACGAGGTTGCTGTCAAAAACAGTCTTGCGTGCGTTGTCGTAGGCGACCGACACACCGTGCGTCTTGAAGTGTCCGGCGTGCCTTTCGTAATCGAAAGCGCCCGTTACCGCGGCCACTACCGAACGAACACCATACCGCTCGTGCATTATACCGGCGGCCTCGAGCATGGGGAGTAGCATCCGCTCTATCTCCTGCGGACGCGACCCCGGAAGCAGGGCCAGCGTGCCTTCAGTCGGCGGGGGCGAGGCGATGTAATCGGGGGGGATATCTTCCAGCAGGTAATGTCCGACAAACCGGCTGTTGATTCGGCTTTGCTTGTACATCTCCATCTCGAACGGCAGGATTACCAGCATGAGGGATACAGATTCCCTTATCTCGGCGAGCCGCTTTTTGCCCCATGCCCAAACCTGCGGGGAAATATAGTATACGACCGGTATCCTCAGGTCGCGAACTTGTCTGGCCAGTCGCAGATTGAAACCGGGGTAGTCAACCAGGATCAGGCAAGCCGGACGGCGAGAACGAATCTCATCTACGGTTCGCCGGAGCAGCTTCTGGAAAAATCGGAACCGCCTGGCCACCTCCCAGAACCCAAGTACAGCCAGGTCGCTTCCGTCGGCGAGTTGTCGCTGACCCAGCCGCTTGAGTTTCGACCCACCTAGACCGAAGAAAGACAGACCGGGATGAAGCTTCCGAAGCTCGGCCACCAGCCGACCGGCGGCGTTGTCACCGGAAGGATCCCCGGCGCTCAGGAAGAACTCCGTCGGTGCCATTCAGATCGGTCCTGTCCCCAACATCTTGTGAGCCGACTCACTGCCTATCCGCTCGACTTCCAGCGCCACCCGCAGGGCCTCAGCACCATCGCGGACAGTCACCGCCACCGGCCCGTCGTCGTCGACGGCCTTCAGGAACGCTGCTAACTCCATGCGGAGCATATCTTCACCGTCGTTACCTTTCTTCAGATAGAGAATGTCCTTGCCTGATTTACCCAGCGGCAGACGCATCCCTTCCGATGGTTCGTCGGGCGCGGCCATGCGGTACAGGTCGGCCTGTTTGGCGGCCAGGTCGAGCGAGTAATAGCCCGACTTCTGAAAGATGCGAAGCTTGCGCATAGCCCCAAGCGAGATACGCGAGGCAGTGAGATTGGCGACAGCGCCGTTTTCAAAAGTCAGCCGGGCGTTGGCGATATCCGGTTTGTCGGAGACAACCGCCACCGCCGACGCTTGGATGTTCACGATGTTCGATTGGATAAACATCAGCGCCAGGTCGATATCGTGAATCATCAAATCCAGGACGACCGCTACGTCGGTGCCGCGGGGATCAAACGCCGCCAGGCGGTGGGCCTCGATGAACGACGGCTGGATATCCAGGCCTGCCAACGCCCTCACGGCCGGATTGAACCGCTCGATATGGCCCACGGCCAGTTTCACTCCCCGGTCGGGCGCATGTTTTTCCAACCTGAGGGCGTCTTCATAGGAAGAAGTGACCGGCTTTTCGATCAGGCAATGGATGCCCCGCTCGATAAGGTAAGACGCCACCTCATAGTGAGCCGTGGTTGGAACCACGACCGAGACGGCCGCCGCCCGCTCAGCCAGTTGCTCAAGCGAATCGAAGGCGGTCACATTGTACTCAGCGGCGTACCTGGCTGCCTTGTCGCGGTCAATATCGTAGAGGCCGACCAGGTCGGAATCAGGCAACTGCGAATACCACCGCAGATGGTGGCGTCCCAGCGCGCCGACACCAACCACCGCCGTTGTTGTTTTTCCCACGGGCTCCTACTCTCAACAGGTTTCTTTCGCCCTTGCGCACATAGACAATTAAGATACAGTGTGACGGCTTCCTGATCAAGTGCGCCGCCGCTCATTTTGGAGG
>JAGLXI010000067.1 GCA_023132995.1 Candidatus Zixiibacteriota bacterium
GCCATCGACCAATTCAGTGAAGATTTAAGTCAAATGCAATTCGATAATCTATTCCATTATTATTATGGAGAGTTTTGGGGACCTGGAACGTATGTTCTGTTTACTGCTCCTGCCGACAAGGCAATTTATATTACCGGCATTATAGGATTTGCCGATGGAAGTGATATAGCACATACTAAATTTGAAGTAGATGGTTCCACCGTATTAAATGTCCCGGTTGGTAATTCCTCTGACCGCTTAATTTCATGGACAAGCTGCGGGGGGGCACCAATTAAGATGGAGCCTAACCAATACATAAGCATGACAATCTCTGGGGCAGGGTATATTACTATTACTGGTTATCAGTTTTGATTGTTTACACTTGATCGATGGATCGATTATTACAATGACAGTTACCTGCATTCGGCGCTGGGTTATCGCCCGCCGAATCGGGCCGAAGAAACCTATCACCTCAGCCGCAATACTCTCTTAAGATCAGCTTGACGAGCATTTTGTGGCCCAGGTCTATATTGGCTCTGTCAACTGGAATCTGCCGGAATTTCAAATCGGGTTCTTCGTCGACAAGGATTACGAGGGGAAGGGTTATATGACAGAAGCGGTCAGGGCAACGCTTGGGTTCATTTTTTTCGATTTGAATGCCCATCGTGTTTGTGCTGAATGCGATGAGACGAATATCCGAAGTCTGCGGGTACTCGAACAATGTGGAATGGTAAGAGAAGGCCTATTGCGGGAGAACAAAAGAAATGCCGACGGGACAATCAGCGGGACTGTGCACTATGGGATGCTCAGGAGGGAATATGAGCAAATCCGGCATTCAAAGGCCAGATAAACGCTCACCCCGACATTTGTTTTTCACTTGATTGTCTTCCAACGCGTGCCGCCAAGATTGCTACAGCCTGTTGGACCCGAACATTGAATTGCACAAGAGCCCAGAGAGTGTGAGATTGGGGTCCTTTCGATCTTCACTGCACCAGGTAGTACCGCATGATCGGTCGCGAGGGTGAGCGGCGCAGGACCTCTTCAAACCCCGCTTGCCGAAAGGCCGATACTGTCCCCATCCAGGCGAACGCATCCGGCCATTTCGTATCCTTCGGCTCAAACGGATACCCTTCCACGATTTCACCACCCCGCTTCCGAACGTAGTCAGCGGCTGCTTGCAGCAATTCGACGCTCACTCCCTGGCCGCGATACGGCCGGGCCACAAAAAGACAGACTATCGACCAAACCTCTTTCTCGTCGACCCGCTTGAGGTTTCGCGACCGCTCCAGCGCCGGGAACGTCTCCCTGGGGGCCACCGAACACCAACCTATCGGCTCGATACCGTCAAAGGCCAGGATTCCGGGGATTTCACCCGAGGCTATGATCTTCTTCATGGCGCGCTTGTTGGCAGCCCCCTTCCGCTTTTCGAAATCAGCCCGCTTCAGCCGCGACAACATGCACCAGCAGCCCCCACAGGCTCCGCGACTGCCGAAGAGCTTTTCAAACTGCGGCCAGAGGTCGGCTGTCACGGGCTGGAATCGCAGTTTCGGCAAGGCTCTATCCTCCCGGACTGTCATAGGCTCCATCGGTCGCCCACACTATCGCCTGACGAATCAGGTTTGTCAAGCCGGCAATCTCGGCCTGAGTCGCGTTTGGCCGCGTCAGACGTGTCTTCTTCGGGTATCGAAGTGGGGTGGCTCGCCTGTCGGGCTGCGAAACTTTTGCATCAGCATGACGTACTAATCTAACCAGATGCTGTGGTGAACGCAAAAACTTACTGGAGTAACAAGTGGTAAAGAAGATCATTCTGGCCGGAGTTGTTGTGGTTGTAATCGGGCTGGTTCTGTTCTTTGCAATTGACGGTTCAGCCAAGAAACAGGATGTCCTCAGGACCGTGGTGGTTGAGCGCGGTTCTATCGTGGACAAAGCGCTGGCGGTGGGGCGTATCGAACCCAAGAAAGAAATCGCAATAAAATCCAAGATCGGCGGCATCGTACGCAAAGCCTATGTCGATGTCGGCGACCGGGTCAAGGTCGGTGATCCGCTCTTCGACATTGCACCTGATCCCACGCCGGTGGAGTTTGCCGAGGCCAAGCGCCAGGTGGAAATCTACCAGGTTGCCTGCGACAACGCCAAGCGCGAGTACGATCGCTACCAGGCGCTGCGCGACAAGCAACTGGTCTCCTTCCAGGAATACGAATCCAAGCAGGCTGCTTTTGATGAGGCTGATCTGCGCCTAAAGCTGGCCAAAGAGAAGCTCTCGCTGATCGAATCGGGACGCACCGAAATTGCCGACCGCCAGGTAGACAACATCATCAAGTCGCCTATTGCCGGGACCGTACTTTCCCGGATGGTCGAAGAGGGCGACCCAGTGGTGCCGCTATCATCATACCAGGCCGGCACGGAACTGATGACGGTGGCGGAGATGACGGACTTGATTTTCAGGGGCAATGTCGATGAGATCGATGTCGGCAAACTGTACGACGGCCTGGTGGCCGAGATCGAAATCGGTGCCATCCCGAATGAAAAGCTTGACGGAGTGCTCTCGAAGATATCCCCCAAGGCGCACCGTGACGAGGGATCGACGCTATTCGAGGTGGAGATCAAGGTGCGTGACCTGAGCAGCAAGTTCCTGCGCGCTGGGTACAGCGCCAACGCCGACCTGGTTATCTCCCGGCGCGAAGACATCCTGTTGATCCCCGAACGGCTGATCACTATGGATGACTCCGTGGTGACAGTCGAGGTCCAGGATACTACCGGCACCATCGCAACGCGGGAGGTCGAGACTGGCCTCTCGGACGGGATCAACATCGAGGTCGTGTCAGGTCTTAAGGAAGGCGAGCAGATAGTGGAGCGTCCGCCGCGTGAGATCACGGGCGACTGAACAGCGACGGGATAACAAGCCATGGTGTCTCTTCTGTCTTTCAAGCAGTTCTTCAACGACATGCGCCGCCAGAAAATGCGGACGCTGTTGACCACCTTTGGGATATTCTGGGGCACCTGCGCCATAGTCCTTCTCTTTGCCTTCGGCAAAGGACTCACGGAAGCGCAGATGAAGTCACAAAAAGGCCTCGGCGAAAATATCGCCATCTTCTGGCCGGGGATGACCTCCAGGGAGTTCCGGGGACTGCCCAAGGGGCGGCGCATACGTTTCACAGAAGATGATATTGCCCTTATCAAGGCGAAGGCCGTCACGGTCGAGCGCATTTCCCCCGAGTATTCACGATGGAGTGTCACGTTCAAGCGCGGCAGGAAGATTTTCTCCAAGCAGATGATCGGCGTCTGGCCGGAGTTCGGTGCTATGCGCAACATTATTCCCGGTGTCGGCTCCCGGTTTATCAACGACATGGACATGGCCGAAAGACGGCGCGTGATATTTATAGGCAACCTCCTGAAAGATGATCTTTTCGGGGAGGAGGAAGCGGTCGGAGAAACGATCCTGATCGACGGTGTACCCTTTACCGTGATCGGCGTTCTCAAGCCCAAGAAACAGGACAGCTCTTACAGCGGCCGCGACAGCCGCAAAGGGTTCATTCCCTCAACGACTTTCAAGGCCATGTATTCCAACCGGCACTTGAACGACTTCGTGGTGCAGTGCAAGCCGGAGCTGACCATGACCATGACCACGAGCGAAATCTATGAGATCCTCGGTCGTAAGTACAAGTTCGACCCGGGCGATGATGAAGCTCTTTCCGTCTGGGACGTCAGCGAGGGATATGCTTTTCTCAAGACGTTCTTTATGGCCTTCCAGGCGTTCCTGGTCGGCATCGGGGTCGCCACGCTGATCACAGGAGGTATCGGCGTTTCCAATATCATGAACGTGGTGCTGGAAGAGCGCACCAAGGAGATCGGCATCAAGATGGCCCTGGGCGCCCGCAAGAGCATAATCCTGGGCCAGTTTATCTTTGAGACCCTGCTGATAACGTTTACCGGCGGCCTGGCCGGTTTTGTTTTCGCGTATCTCGTAGTGACGGCGTTCCCGTACCTTAATCTCGATGAGTACATTGGCGTGCCGACGGTGGATATCAACATCGGCCTGCTGGCGGCCCTGTTGGTTGGTGTGGTCGGGTTCGTGGCCGGTGTTTTCCCGGCGCG
>JAGLXI010000068.1 GCA_023132995.1 Candidatus Zixiibacteriota bacterium
TCCTTCGGTAATATACAACGTTTTCGTCCGCGACTTCCGCAAGCAGAAGAAACGCATCATGCTGACTCTCGTCGCCCTCGGCTGGGGCACAATCTCGATCATGCTTCTCCTGGGTTTCGGCGAAGGACTACACCGTCAGTTGTCAATCAACCGCAAGGGGCTGGGCGAAGGGATCGTGATTCTCTGGGCCGGGGCCACGACCATGCCGTACAAGGGACTGCCCAAGGGACGCCAATTGCGATTCGCCCGAGAGGATATCGACTACCTGCGCCGGTCGCTTCCGGAACTTGAGGAAGTCGGCGGCGAGTATACCCGGTGGGGCGTGGAAGTCAAGTACGGCGGGAACGTGGTCAGCGAGCACGTCACCGGCATCACTCCCAACTTCAAGACCATACGAAACCATATCCCAGAGATGGGCGGCCGGATGATTAACGAACTGGACATGCAACTCAGGCGGCGGGTGGCATACATAGGGAACGACCTCAAGAAGCGGCTGTTCGGAGACGAGGAGGCGGTCGGTAAACAGATATCCATCCAGGGGCTGCCTTTCACCGTGGTCGGCGTGGGACGCCACAAAATGCAGATGGGGATGTATGGCGGCCCGGACGTAAACAAGGCTTCTATCCCCCTCACCACTTTCGAGACTGTATTCGGGCACAGGTACCTCAACAACATCTTGTATGTGCCGCATGACCTGGACAACATGGAAGCCTTGGAGCGACGTGTCTTCGAGGTTTTCGGCGCCAAGTTCAAGTTTGACCCCGACGACGATCAGGCGCTCTGGGTCTGGGACACTGTCAGCGGCGGTCGAGAGTTTTCCAACATACTAATCGGTATCAAGCTGTTTCTGGGAATAATAGGCGGTCTGACGCTGTTGATCGCCGGTGTCGGCGTGGCCAATATCATGTATGTGTCCATCAGGGAGCGCACACGCGAGATCGGCATCAAGATGGCCGTCGGCGCGCGCAAATCATATATCCTGTTTCAGTTTTTGATAGAGGCCTCTCTGATCACATTCCTGGGCGGATTCGGCGGCATGGCTTTCAGCTATATCGTCACGGAGGCATTCAAGAGGCTACCGATAGAATCGCAAGTGCTGGAGTTCATGGGTCGCCCTACCATATCGCTTGAGATAGGTCTGCTTGTGGTGGGCATTTTGGGACTGATGGGACTGGTCTCCGGGCTTTTCCCGGCCATGAAGGCAGCTTCCGTTAATCCCGTCGAGTCGCTGCGATATGAGTAGACTTTCCGTCGCCGACGCAGGTAGAATAGTGGAGTTGATGTCATGATAGAAATGAAGCAATTATGCAAGACTTACATCACCGGCAAGGTGACATTCGACGCTCTTAAAAGGATCGACCTGACTGTGACCAGCGGAGAGTTCATTGCCGTTGTGGGTCCTTCCGGGTCAGGGAAATCCACGCTCATGAACCTGATCGGCTGCCTGGACACCCCCACCACCGGTGAGTATACTCTCAATGGCACGCCGGTAAGCAGTATGACATCCAACCAGTTGGCCGACATCCGCAACCGGAAGATCGGATTCGTGTTTCAGGCGTTCAACCTGCTGCCGTACGCCACAGCTTATGAGAATATAGAGGTGCCGCTTCTGTTTGCCCGCGTCAGCAGCAGGAAGCGACGCGAGCGTGTCAGCGAGCTTCTCGCCCGCGTAGGCCTGGCCGACAAGGCCGGCAACAGACCGACAGAGATGTCGGGCGGCGAGATGCAGCGGACAGCCATCGCCCGCGCCTTGGCCAACGAACCGGATATCATCCTTGCCGACGAGCCAACCGGAAACCTGGACTCCAAGTCGGGCGGCGAGATCATCAATATCTTCAAGCAACTCTGGAACGCCGGCAAAACCATCATTGTCATCACTCACGACGTGAACATAGCTAAGCAGGCCCAACGCATCATCCGCCTCAAGGACGGCTTCATCGAGGGCAACGGCAACATGCTTTAGCGGGCTGTTGAAGAACTCGGGACAGAATGCAAAACAGTGACATCGTCACTCTATGGGTCATTCCCGCTCCCCCTGTCATGCCCGCGTTCGCGGGCATGACAGAGAAAGTGGATACGCATGTTCGAGGACCGGTTTCTTCGCCGCTTGCCCAACAGAAGCACCCCCCATTGTTCTGATTGACATTCCGCCGTACGGGGCGTAACCTGCCTCATAGATAGTGCGCTAATCGGATACAAGTGAATTCAATACGGCAAGGAGGACACTGTGGATGAAAAGGTTTTGATTCAACAATTGAGCATACCCATCTATCAGTAGAAAGGATGGATGAAACTGCTCGGCGTCGTGATGATCGTACAAGGTATCCTCAGCGCCCTGACGATCGTCGGTATCGTTATTTGCTGGTTGCCGATCTGGTTGGGTGTCTTGCTGTTCAAGGCGGCCGGCGCCGCCGAAGCGGCACAACTGACCGGTGACAGAATGCAGCTTGAGGAATCCCTGCGTAAGATCAAGACGTACTTTGTTATCAATGGCGTACTAATGCTCATCATGCTGGTTCTTGCCGGTATAGGTCTTATCATGGCGGGTGGCACGATGCTGGCACTCCTGGATAGCTGTGGATAGAAGCCAATTGGGAATTTGATACTGCTACGGCATTTGATCGCGGGCGGCAGACAGAATGCCTACCGCCCGCAAGAGGGCACATTTCGCCAGTGCCGGATCAGTTGCCAGCCAACTGATCTCGGTATTGCCCGGCCTTAGAAACCAGTCCCAGCAGTTCAATTACATCCGATGATTCACTCTCGAGCGCGATCTCCTTGGCCAGCGTCAGCACGTCAGCCAGGTCAGACCCTTTCGCCCAGTAGGACTCGCGCAGGATCTCGGCGAATTCCGCCGCCGCCGCCGCCAGCTTGAATCCGTTGGTAGATCGGCTGAACTCATCATGGAACACCGTCCTCTCGATCGTGCGGTTCACCTCGGTGACTTCCTCGCCGTCAGGGTCGTGGTAACGAACGTAGACCGTCCCCACCTTTGATCCCTCAGCCTCCTTGTGGAACTTGATCTCGTAGAGAGCGGTCACCTCGTGGCCGGAGCCGATCTCGCCCCCGTCCTCGGTGTCGTCACGGAACTTATCGTCCTCGACGTCGCGGTTCTCATAGCCCAGGAGACGATAGCTGCGGACGACGTCGGGATTGAAATCGACTTGGATCTTGACGTCACGGGCGATCACCTGCAGTGTCCCGGTCAGGTTCTCAACGAAGATGCGACGCGCTTCCGCCAGGTTATCGACGTAGGCGTAGTGGCCGTTACCCTTGTTGCCGAGCTTCTCCAGCAGGATATCGTTGTAGTTGCCCATGCCGAAGCCCACCGATGTCAGCGTGATGCCCTTATCCGCATACCGCTTGATCTGCTTGAGGATGTCATCAGCGCCGGTCCGACCGACATTGGCCACACCGTCGGAGCAGAGGATGATGCGATTTATCCTGCCTTCTTCAAGGCTGCGCTCGGCCATCCTGTACCCGAGCCTGATCCCCTCTTCGGCATAAGTGGAACCGTGGGACACCAGCAGGGAGATAGCGCGGGCGATGACGTCCCGCTCGGCGACGGAGGTCGGCTGGAGCAACTCGTGGCCGGTCGAGCCATAGGTGACGATACCGACCCTGTCCTCCGGTCGCAACTCATCGACCAGCAGAAGAAGCGCTTTCCTCACCAGGCCGAGCCGGTCCTCGCGCGCCATCGAGCCGGAGATGTCGATCACAAACACAAGGTTGGCAGGCTTGCGGTTTTCCGCCCGGATCTCGCGACCCTTGATGCCGATCTTCAACAGTTGGCAATTTTGACCGAAGCGCGACGGCGCGCCCTCCATGTGGATAGTAAAGGCCTTATTGTTGGGCGGCTCATATTCGTAGTCGAAGTGGTTGATGAACTCCTCGGTGCGGACAGCCTCGTCGGGAGGAAGGTACCCGCGCCCCAGGTAAGAGCGCGTCATAATGAAAGAGGCGTCATCGACATCGATAGCGAACGTAGACAGGTGATCGTCTTCGGTGTCGACAAACGGATTGACACCGTAGTTCTTGAAGAACATGGCATCGAACGCCTCACCGTTGACAATGGCCGAGCCGCCGTGGGCCGGTGGAAAACCGTAGCCCTCACGGGCGGGGACACTGCCTTGCCAATCTCCCCCAACTCGTTTCTTGGCCTCCCCTGCTGATGGTAGCTTAGGAGAGGGCCGCTGGATGACATCCTTGGAGATAACTGTGCTGTTCGAATACTCCGACGGAATGATATCGCATAATACAGTTGTAGTCGCCCTCATAACGACACTCTTTGTCTTGCCTTCAACGGACACTGAAACCTCTGTGGTCGAATCCGACTTGACGGCGACATCCGTCACCTGCGCGTCGTTGAAATCCGCGTGCATAATCCTGAGCGTATGCAAGCCCGGCGCCAGCCGTTTGATGACAAACTTGCCATCCATGTCCGTCTGGGCGCCTCGGCTTGTCCCCACCACAAAGACCGTAGCGTCGATGACCGGATCGCCGGTTTCCTTGTCGGAGACCACTCCGGCTATTCGGCCGGTGGGAGCGGCGTAGATAATCACCGATACGCTGACCAGCATGAGAGCGAGAAACAGATACGGGATTAGTTTTTTCGAGTGCATAATCCACCTCCTGTCGGGTATGTTGGTTTCGGCCTTGTGGCCTCTTCTTCTGAGGGGATTACAAGAGAGGGGCGGGTTTCTTCCCGGATATGTCACATCTTTTTGGAAACGTATAGCACCTATCGGCTTGGCACCCTGCCGGCGCTGAGGCGCAAGCGCGGATTGCCTTGACATCCGGGCAATTGGGGCTATCTTAGGACGAATGGGTTAGCTATTGATGTAGGGATTCTTATGAAGTATTCAGTTCTTGTAATAGCAGGGGTGCTGCTCTGCGTGGCCAGTGCTTTCGCGTTTGATCCCATGTTTAGCGCAAGGATCGATTATGCCGCCGGAGATGCTCCGTTCTCTGTCTTCTCGATTGATCTTGACGG
>JAGLXI010000069.1 GCA_023132995.1 Candidatus Zixiibacteriota bacterium
GGTGATGGTGACAATGACCTGGCGACAGCGAATGCGCTCTCTGACAACGTCTCCATCCTACTGAATCTCACGAACAACCCGGCGCCCAAGTATCTGGCAGTAACGCCGGACACGCTGTTTTTCACAGCGGTCGCGGGCGGTACTGACCCAGCTCGCCAAGAGTTCACAGTGAGTGAAACCGGTGGTGGTTCCATTGCCTTCACAGCTTCTGAAAGTTCGGACTGGTTTAATCTGAACCCGTACAGCGGGACCACCCCTAAATCCGTGAGAGTATTTGTTTATATCTCTGGTCTTGGTATTAACACGTATTTGGACTCGGTCGAAATCTCCTCCGGCGAAGCTGTTAACTCACCACAGTATCTGTATGTCTGGCTCGAGTTGACCCCTGCGCGTTCCTGGCTTGTGAACGACGACGGGACACCTGGTGTTGACTGCGATTGCATTTCTATCCAGGCTTGCATTGACTCGGCCGGAGCCGGTGATACGGTTAAAGTAGCATCGGGCACGTATGACGAACAGGTGTTTATGAAAGCTGGTGTTGATTTGCTAGGAGGTTATGAAAATACAGACTGGACGAGGGATATTGAAGCTAACCCGACTACGATTACCGGAGACGGCCAGGATTTTGTCGTAGACCTATCGTTCAACAGCCATATTCATACAGTTCTCGACGGGTTTATAGTCAGCTCCTCGGGTACATTGGGGCTGAGGAAGACTGAGGAGAACGGGACGATCTCGAACATCATGGTAAGCAACAACGAATTTGTCGGCGGATCAAATGCCGCTGTATACTTCTTTGTAACTTCCGATTCAATAACGGTTAAAGGCAACGTGATTCACGACGCTGGCGCGGGTATCATGATGCGTCAGCCGAGAAAGATGCATATCGAAGGTAATGTGATCTACAATTGCAGCAGCTATGGTTTTTGGGCGTTCCATTGTCTCGATAGAGCAGTCTTGCTCAACAACACCATTGTTGACTGCAACAGGGGCATTTCCGTTGGGAACATCTACGCCGGAATGGAATTACCTCACGAGTTTCGCAGAAACATCGTCGTCGGAGGCAGCAATGTGGGGGTGGTGTGTAGCAACCAGCCAATTCTCTCGTGCAACGATATCTACGACAATAGCCCAGATTACTACTCTACTATTGTACCTGCCGAGGATGACATATCTTACGATCCGCTTTTCTGCGATACAGCGAATGGAGAGTTTTCCATAGACGCTCTTTCACCGTGTGCGCCAAATCATCCACTGAACCCGTGTGGAGAACTGATAGGGGCGCTGGAGCCGGGGTGTGAAAACTGCTGCTTCCTCCGAGGCGACATAGACCACAGCGAAGTCCTTCCGATAGACATCGCCGACCTGGTCTACTTAGTGGACTACATGTTCAACGAGGGACCCGCTCCCGTGTGCTGGGGGGAAGGCGACGTAGACGGCAGCGGTGTCGAACCTATCGACATCGCCGACCTGGTCTACTTAGTGGACTACATGTTCAACAGCGGCCCCGAACCGCCGCCGTGCCCGTAGGATATAAAACGGATGATGCGCAGAATGGCAAATTCGTAGGATTTGTGGAGTTCTATCCTGAAGAGATGTCACTCAACAACAATATCGACGGATCCGTAATGGTGTACCTTCTTGGAAGCGAGGACTTCCTCGACTGGGTAAGCGACCAAACTGGTCTTCCTGAATTCGGAACCACTAGAAAGTTCGATCTTTGTAAGATTGCGGGTTATGCGACCTTCAAATGTTACTTAGGAGGAGTGGCCAACCTTCATCTGCCATGTAACCGTAGGGGTCTCATTCGCATGCCTTGTTGTTGACATTATCGATTGGTTTACTGAGGATGAGCCCACAGTACAGAAGGAGGTGTTAGAACAATGCCGTTGATTGGTCTTGCGCTGTTATTGATAGGAATAGTGCTGTGGGTATTGGCCCTGCGGCACCGCTCCCCGGAGGCTCCCAGCATGGGATCATTGAGCACCTATCATCCACGTCACTGGAAGCCGATATGGAAACAGAGGTCGTGGTTTAGTCCTTAGGGATACCGGTACTACCTGGTAGGCACGACATTTATTGTCGTGGGAGGATTATTCGGGGCGATATTTGTTTTCAGATGACTTAGCAGGCTGGCCGCCTGAGCCTGCTGCGGCTTGTCCCCACTGTGCTTGCCACCCTTCGCGCTACCACAAAACAAAACCCGCCCCATGGGGGACGGGTTTGTCGTTTAGGGAGAGAGGCTGCAATTTGAAAAAGCTCACCAGTCATCACGTTAAAGGGTTTTTACGGCCACTTGCCGCATTTAGTATTCGCTGCCATCCCGGAGAATGGGTCACGGCGTCTACGCAGCGATCAAGAGACAACCTTCATGAGCTCGGTGTTAGAGGTTTTCAAATGACAACTCTCTCCTTGAGCTTTCTGCAATCAATATCGAGACGGCGCGAGTTTTTTGCAAGGTTTTTTTTGCCGGCGGTTGCCATATCTGTCAGGATTTGATATGTTGCCCGCACATAACCCAGACACCGTACGCAGGAGCAGAACTTGATAAGCTCTATAGGACTGGATATCGTTGAAGTGGCCCGCATCGAACGGGACATCAAGCAGTACGGAGACAGATTCGTAAGTCGCATCCTGAGCAGGGCCGAGTTGGCCGCCTTTGATAAGAGAGTGGACGCCGCTATCTTTCTGGCCGGACGGTTCGCCGCCAAAGAGGCCGTCATCAAAGCTCTCGATCGTTATTTTGAGGACCGGCCGGCGTTCAATGTCATCGAGATTATCAATGATGCCGGCGGCAAGCCCGAGTTGCGACTACCGCAGGAGATACAGGATCGGATGGGGCAGGCCCATTGTCTGCTTTCCATCACTCATGAGAAAAACTACGCGGCGGCAGTGGCCGTGTTCGAGGAGGGGCAATGAACGAAGCCGAACTGATCAGGATGTTCAAGGACGCTAATGCGCTGCTGACCGGTCACTTCAAACTGACCTCCGGTCGCCATTCCGATGTCTATTACGAGAAATTTACGCTCTTGAGCCAGCCGGCCGCCTGCACCAGGATCTGCGCCGAAATGGCGGATCGTATAGCAGGCAGCGGTGCGGTCACGGTGGTCGGCCCCACCACCGGCGGTATCATCATAGCGTACGACGTCGCCCGATATCTTGGGATCGAGGCCATTTATGCGGAGCCCGGAGGAGAAGGCCGTGTTTTCAAGCGCGGCTTCTCGCTCGAAAAGGGCCAGAAAGTAGCTATCGTGGACGATGTTCTCACTACCGGGCGCTCCATTCGGGAGGTGATCAGCCTGGTGAATTCACACCAGGCAGAGATCGTGGCCATCTGTCTCATGCTGGATCGTTCCAATGACACCGTAACCTTTGATCATCCGTTCACGGCTCTGGCTGCAGTGGAAGCCCAAAGCTGGATACCTGATGATTGCCCTCTGTGCGCAGACGGCCTCCCCCTGACACAACGGGGAAGCCGTAAGAAATAGCTGTTTCAGCCGGGCCGGGCTGTCTGACGGGGGCTCAGTTGGGCGTAGCGACGGAAGGTGGGGGACCGTTTCAGGACGGGGACGGTGTGGCGCGCTCAGTGACGTTCACCATAGGGAAATCGATTCTTATTGACGTTCCCTGGCCGGGGGCGGACTCGATTGTCAGTTTCCCGCCGTGGTTGTCGATGATTCGCCGGCAAACCAGCAGGCCGAATCCGTGACCGGTCTTCTTGGTGGTAAACTTCTCGTTGAATGCCCGGGTCAGCAACTCCGGGTCGATACCGGAGCCGGTGTCTCTGATAGTCAGACCAAACGCCCGGGCGGCTTCGTCGGGTTCGACCCACACGTGTATTTCCCTGGTCTCACAGTCGGCCGTAGCGTCGGCGGCATTGTTGAACAGGTTGTACAGCAACTGCTGCAGGTGAGTTATGTCGGCTTCCATCGGTATCGAACAGGTAACAGGCTCTATGCTGATCGTAACCCCGCTGTAGCGCTTCTGTGGTCTCAGGTAGTCGACTACTTCGGCCAGCAACTTCTCGAAATAGACGATCTCTTTACTTGATGAAATCGGCGTGAGGTCCATCAGGTTGCCGGTAAACCGCTTGATCTTGTCGATATTGTCCGAGATGCCGTGAACGTACTTGTGCAACTGGTCGTACTGTTCCTTTTTCAGATGGAACTCCAAAAGCGACAGGTTTCCGGCCACCACGCCCAGGAAGTTGTTCAGTTCATGGCCTATCTCGGCCGACATCTCCCCCCGGGTAGCCATCTTCTCAAGCTGGATGGTTTCGTCCTGGAGTTCCTTGAGCCGGTTGTAAGCGTCCTGGGCCTCCTGGAGCAATCGCAGGTTTTCCAGCGACAGCGCCAACTGAGATCCGGCGACGGAGAGGAACTTGAGATTGGTGTCCTTTACGGCGTCTGAGCCGGCATTGAAGCCAAGTGTCAGGATGGCATACAGGGTGTCGGACCTTCTTACCGGCATCATCAGTGCTCGTTCAACGGACTCCAAGCCCCTCGGCATGAGATACTGCTCCAGTTGGTGATCGGGATCTGTGCTATAGAATGGGTGATCCGTGCCGGGTTCGATCTGGAATGGCTTGACGAACTGTTGAAGGTCAAGCTTCTCGACACAGTCGGCCAACGGCTGGTCGGGAAAGACGCTCTCCTCGGTCTGTTCTTCGACGACGTTTATCGAGGTGAAGCCTGTTCTGTCGGCATTCCAATAGAGAATGGCGCCGCAATTGGCACGGCAGTGCATGAGGGTGTATTTCAGTGACAGAGTAGCCAGAGACTTTTTGTCACCGGCCTCGTAAAGCATCTGATTCAGATCGGACAGTCGGTCAAGTTCATTGCCGTGTTTCCCGGCGGCGGCATCCCGGTGTATTCTTTCTGCAGCGTTGGCGACAGCCTGGCGGAGTTCGCTAAGCTCAAACGGCTTCATGATGTATTCGAAGGCGCCCTGCTTGATGGCGTTCTTGGCAGAACTCAAGTCGGCGTATCCGGTCATGAAAATAACCACCACGTCCGGATGGATTTCCCGGGCCTGCCGGACCATCTCGATCCCGTCCATGTGGGGCATCCTTATGTCGGTGACTATCAGGTCGATAGGCTCCGATTTGATGATCGTCAGCGCGCCCTGGCCGTCTGACGCTGTCTCGATCTGGTAACCTTCATCCTCGAGGGCATCGCGTACCAACGAGACTACGATATCCTCGTCGTCGGCGACGATAACGCGAATGGCTTTGTCTTCGGACGGGCTCATGTTGTTTTCGCGGTTGACAGAATCTGCTTGAGAGTCTCGAACACCTGGTCAAGATCGAACGGTTTGGTCAGGCAGGAGCACGCGCCGGCGGCTTTTGCCATCCCGGCCAACTCGTCCGGAAGCGAATCGGTCATGATGAATCGCAGTTCGGGCTTGGCGGCGGAGACCTCGGTATAGACCTGGTAACCGTTTTTCTTAGGCATATGGATATCGCAGAAGACCACAGCGTAGTTACCAGAAAGGGCCTTGTCGATACCGTCCTGACCGTCAACGGCTTCGTCGACCCGGTGGCCCCGGTCCATCAGATACTCGGACAGCAGGTCCCGGATAATTTTGGAATCGTCTATTATCAGTATGCTTGCCATAGGAAACGCCTCAACTTGCGATACAGCCGGAAACCGTCTGCATCAGTTCTGATATGGAGAACGGCTTGGACAGAAAGGCGCATGCCCCATTGTTGACTGACTGACTGACGGCGTAAAGGCTGGAATAGCCGGAGATTATGATGACCTGGTATGCGGGGTTCTGCTCCCGGGCATACTTTACCACTTCTTCTCCGGAGACCCGCGGCATTTTCAGATCGGTTATGACCAGATCGTACTTATTGTTCCCTATCTTCTCAATAGCCTCATCACCGTCGCAGGCCACGGAGATATCAAAGTCCTCGCTGAGGACTTCAAAGAGGAAGTCCCTGATGATTTCCTCGTCATCGACTATCAGGATAGACTTTTTGTCCGAACTCGCCATTACAGACACGCTCTGGATATCAGTTTGCTGTCAACGTTTTTACTTCAATATCGGAATCGCCAAGTGGTTTCTGAACCGGCATGATGACCGTAAGGGTGGTGCCTTTGCCCACGACGGAGTCAATCTTGATCTCGGCCCCATGCTCCCGGATTATCCCGTAACTCACGGATAACCCCAGGCCGGTTCCCTTGCCCACTTCTTTGGTAGTGAAGAAAGGTTCGAATATCTTCGTGAGATTCTCAGAACAGATTCCGCACCCCTGGTCCTTGAATATGATTTCGACGGTGCCTCCGAATTCCCCGAGGGCCGGGCTGAACCGGGTGGTGACGCTGATCGTCGACTCGGGCGCAGAGGCATGCATGGCATTGATAATCAGGTTGGTGAACACCTGCTGCAGTTGACCTGCACTGCCTTTTACAAGCGGCAGGTGAGGATCGAGATCTACCCGTAGTTCGATCTGGCTCATGTGCAGTTGATGCTCAACGAAGGTGATAGTGTCCTCGATGATGTTGTTGATGTTGACATCGTCGAAGTCGGTGGTCCGCGAGGAGCGCGAGAAGCGGAGCAGGTTCTGCACGATGGCTTTGCACCGCCGCGACTGGGATTCGATGTCGGTCAGGTAACGAATGTAACTGGCCCACTGCTTGTCATCGACCCCGTCGGCACCGGTTTTCTTCATCTTCTCCAGCGCAAACTGGGCGTATCCGAGAATGCCGCCCAGCGGGTTGTTCAGTTCATGCGCCACGCCCGCCGCCAACTGGCCGATTGCGCTCATTTTCTCCGACTGAATCAACTGGGACTGGGCCTGCTCGAGTTCTCTCGTGCGCAGAATGATCTTCTCTTCGAGAGTACGATTGTATTCCTCGATCTCGTCCCGCGATTCCTTCAACGACTCGATCATGCTGTTGAACGTCTGTCCCAGTTGCCCGATCTCGTCGTTCTGTTCCATATCCACCCGCTGGCTCAAATCGCCGCGGCTCACCTGATCGGTCACTTCGACAAGCATTTTCACCGGCTTGGTGACGAACCGCACGAAGAACGTAAGGATCATTATCGTCAGGACCGTCACGACCACGGTGAGGACGATGGCGGCTGTCTGCGCTTCGCTGATAGCCTCGTTCACGTTGTCCAGGCTGAGGATCAGTTTCACGCTGCCGATCTCTTCAGTTTCAACGCCGCGGGACAGTGATCGGTCGATTCCTCCGGTGATGCCAAGGTTCTCCCGATCGAGTTTCTCGATACGGAAAAGCACGGGGTGATTCAGTTCGATAAACTCTCTGCCGGAGCCATCCGTGACATAGTAGAACTGCGAATGATGCGGGTCTCCCCTGTCAATCCATCCGGTAATGGTG
>JAGLXI010000007.1 GCA_023132995.1 Candidatus Zixiibacteriota bacterium
GACACGCTCCCTCGCGCGGACATTGGACGCGGAGCTTCAAGAAAGGCGCGATGCGCCCATTCCGATGCGCTGCGTTGCAGCACTCTCAGGTCTCGGAAAAGTCAGAGCGGGAAGTCCCACCCGAGCGTGACATATACCGGCAGCATGAGTCCATGCCGGAAGATGAGATTGGCGCGAACCATGACCGGGATGACCACGTTTCTGCTCACCACCAGGTTAAACCCACCCGCCGCCATGAGACCAGGATTTACCGCGCAACTGGACTCGTCCGCAACGTCGTGGCCTTCCAGTCCGGCGTAATCCCTGGTCCAGTCCCAGAAGATCACGTGCAATCCTATACCGGCCTGCAAGTATATCACCTTCCCCCGGCGCGTTCGCTCCACCAGGGCAAGAAGCGAAAGGTCGTACTCGGTTTCACGGTTGACATTGAGCCACGTCACACCCTGGGTCAGGTCACCATACACCTTTGCCCGAAACAGCCGCCGAAAACCGATATCCACCCCCCACCTCAGTGAGTTGTCGGCGCCCTGGGCTTCGCCCCGAACAAATAGCAACTGGGCGCCTCCACCGACGCCGAATCTCCTCATCTTGAACATGTTATCGGTGACGCCCCGGTATTCCAGTTCCTCAGATGACGGCGTAAGAAGTGTCCCGCCGCCGTTCAGGTACGGCCGAAGCAGGACCCCTGATTGATCGGCCCGGCCGGCGTGAGCACTTGCGACACAGAAAATGAGCCCCAGTGCAAGCAGTGTCTTGAGCATCAGAGATAACCTCCCTGTCCAAGGGATAAGGTTGCGGTCGCATGATGATTTGTCATATCCTCACAGGTTCCGGTTGTGCAACCCACTCTTCTCCGCCGCAGGAACGCATCAAGCAGACGGAGATCTCTCGCATTTGCCCTGACACTGTGGCCGCTTAATATACGAAGCTGACCCCTCTGTTGTCAAGCACACCCGAGGGTTCGGCCCCTTTCGGACACCCTGAAAAACCGAATTGCACCCGTTGCGATCTCAATTACCCGGTTTACGCAGCTTAGTCGAGGTTCGTGGTCCCCTCGCCACGGGAGCACTAAAGAAAAGCCTCTCCGGCGTTATGTGCAAAGATCGCACTTGAGGGGTATTGTATAGCAAGCTGTTCCGCGTCAGCGGTCGGCCCCTATCGCCCGGCCGCCATTCAGAGGGCGCTATGTCTCGCTCCGTTCTCGATACAACTGGCCGATTTCGGCCCCGATGATAAAGACGATCGACGTGTAGTATATCCAGAAAGCGGAGGCCAGTACCAGGGCGTAAGCCCCGTATATGCGTCTGAAAGTGACGAAGTTGGTCACGTAGAAGCCAAAAAGCCGCTCGGCCAGGTGCCACAGGATGGCGGCTGAAAGAGCGCTGACCACTATCGCTTTACGGGGTGGCCGTTTGTGTGGGACGGCGAAGTAGATAATGAAGAAACTGAGCAGGATCAGAACAAACGACACCCCTTGCGACGCCAGAACCTCGGTGCCTATGCCGGTTATACTGTCAACAACCTCTATACTGCCCGCGAACCTCTCCACGATGTTCAGAATCGGCAGGATAGTTATCGCAGCCAGGAAGTAAACGAGCACCAGGACAACAAGGCCCAGGTCGCGCAGTTTGCCGACAAGAATGGATTCTCCGACTTCGCTGCGGTAGACGGTGCTGAGAACGGTGCGCATGCTGCTGAAAAGACTGGTCGACGCGACGAGCAATCCGATAACCCCGATGATACCGGCGAGACTCTTGTAGATCACAAATTCATCCACCCGTGAGAATACCAGTTGTTTCAGCGTAACCGCGTAGTCCGCGTAGGGGACGGCGCGATCGATGAACAGCGCAATCTCGTCCCTGATGGCGGGCCTGTCCAGAACCATGCCGAGCGCTGAGAATATAATGAGCACCATGGGAATTATGCACACGATGAGCGAGAAAGCGAGCCCGCTTCCCAGCAGAAAAACGTGATGGTCGCCGACACGGCTGTAAATGCCACCAACGTAGTAGCCGAGGAAACGTCCGGCGACTCGCAGGTACCGAAGAATTTTTTTGCCTACTCCTGCCATTGCTGTCTCAAGATAGACGAGCCCGACTACGAATCAAGGTTGTTCTCGCGCAGCATGCCGCTTGCCAGGGTGAAATTATTGACTACATTATACACATGCGTATGCTGACGAGAACCGGATTGTTCATCGGCCTGGTCGTCGTAGCTGCGGTGTCCCTGACTGGTCAGGGATCCCGACCGGAACCGGTCGAGAGGGAGCACTTCGTATTCTATTTCGACAACCCTCGTTACATTGACCGGGCCGAGTCGATCCTGAACGAGACGCGGGAACGTGTGCGGGCGTTTCACCTGGACACCCTCAGTTACAAACCATCGGTATATCTTGTCGAGGATACGGACCGCTTCCGGGCACTGGTCGGAGGACGGTTTCCCGACTGGGGCGCCGCCGCCGCGTTGCCTTATCACCGGATGATTGTCCTCAAATCGCCCGATCAGTTCAATCTCAACAAACCGCTGGAGCAGTTGCTGGCCCACGAGTTCGCTCACCTGTTGGTAGCTGAAAAAGCCGGTCATCATTCGGTCCCGCGCTGGTTCGATGAGGGGATGGCCATGCTCGTGTCCACCGAGTGGGGCTGGTCTGACAACCTGGCCATGAGCCGGGCGGCGGTCTTCGGTGAGTTCCTGCCACTGGCGGACATCGACAAACTAAACCGTTTCGGCGAAGGCATGGCCCATGTGGCCTACGCCGAGTCTTACCTGGCCGTGCACTATATACTGGACAATTACGGCAAAGAGTCGCCGGCGCGGTTTCTGAACGTTATAGCCCGCGGCGGCTCGGTCTCCAAGGCCCTGATGGCGTCCACCGGAGCCAACAGCCGTGAGTTTGAGACGGAGTTCCGAACGTATTTAACCAAACGATTTAATATAGTGACATTGTTTATGGATACTTTGCTGTTCTGGCTGGCCCTGTCGGTGATCCTGCTGATTGCGATATATGTGCGCTACCGGAAGCGACGTCAGTATTTCAAGAAGTGGGAAGAAGAGGAAAAACTGCAATCCACCGATTTCGACTACGGTGATCCCGATCACCCCGAGCAGACCGATGACGAAGAACCATGGCGGGCCTGACCCACAACCTTGAATACCTGGCGACTGCGGCGGGCGTCAAACTCATGCAGGCCCTGTCGCCTTCCCTGGCCGACACCTTTGGCGCTTCCCTGGGAGGCCTCGCTCATGCCGTGCTGACTTCGCGTCGTCGCATCGCTCTTGACAACCTTGAGCGGGCAATGGGAGACAGCCTTTCCGAAGAGGAGAGACGACAGATCGTAAGGGATGTGTTTCGTAACACCGGACGCACGCTGGTGGAGTTCGCCCGCTTAGGAAAGACAGTCAGGGCGGGAATCGGCGAGATTATCGTAGGTGATGGACTGGAATACCTACGCCAGGTGCAGTCTGAGGGCAAAGGAGGCATCGTCGTAACGGCCCACTTCGGAAGCTGGGAGCTGTTCGGCGCCTGGGTCGGCACCTTGGGCTTCCCGATGGATTTCGTGACCGGCGTTCAGCATAACCAGAAGGTGGACAGGCTCCTCACCGGTTTCCGAAAAGAGATCGGCGTGGGTTTGATCTCGGTTGCCAAAGGTGTCAGGGGCGTCTTCAAATCACTCAGGGCAAACCGGCTGGTGGGTCTGATCTCCGACCAGCACGCCCCCTCCGGGGTGGTGGTCGACTTCTTCAGCCGCCGGGCTTCCACACCCAAGGGACCGGCGGCTTTCGCGGTGCGATCGGGAGCGCCCGTGCTGCCGTTCGTAATGCGCCGGGAACGGCCCGATCGGCACGTGGTCATGGCCGGCGAACCGATCTATCCCCCTGATAGCGGTGACACTGACAAAGACATCGCATCGGTGACGGCGGCATATACGAAGTACTTCGAGTCCTGCGTTCGCCGGTACCCCGACCAGTGGCTCTGGACACACAGGCGATGGAAGGTCGACTGAGGGTGACGAAACTTTCGCCGACCGGACGAGTAATGAGGTATAAATGTCGGAATACCGGGCTAGGACCGGCGGTCAATTCTGCTTTGGCAGGGTCGCAAGAGCGCAAATCTGAGTTGGAGAGCGAAAGGTAGTCAATGAAGAAGTATGTATACATCGGGATCGTGCTGGTTGTAGTGCTGTGCGGCTACTACGTGGTGGACGCCATTTTCACCAGATCCTACGACATCCCTACTGCCGACGCGACCAGGGGGGAATTCGTTATCTCCCAGAACGCCAACGGGACGATGGACGCCAAACGCGCCTACACACTCAGTGCGCCGCGCATTCGAGGTCTCCAGATTACCTGGCTCGCACCGGAAGGATCAACGGTAGAGGAGGGTGAGCCGGTGATCAAGTTCGACGCTTCCAAGCAGATTGCCGATCTGGCCGATCACGAGTCGGACCTCAAGATCAAGACGGCGGTGCTTGAGCGCGCTCGGAAGGAGTACATCATCCAGGAGAAGCAACTGACCCTTGACCTGGAGAAATCACGCCGCAACTATGACGAGAAAAAACACGATGCTCCCCGCATCGCCGAGGAGGCTCTGCTCGAAAAGGAACTGGCCGAACTCAACTTCGATGCCAAGCTGGAACAACTGAAAGGCGACGTGGACAAGACCGAGGTCGAAGTCGACCGCGCCCGCGACAAAACCAACCTGGCCCGCAGAGAACTGGACCAGACGACTATCATGGCGCCCACCCCAGGGCTGGTCGTCTATCTTGAGATCTGGAAAGGCTCCGGTATGAGCAAGGTGCAGGAGGGCGACTCCCCCTGGCCCGGGATGGGCCTGGTCAAGCTGCCCGACCTGGCCGAGATGATCGTCAAGACGGCCGTGTCGGAGGTGGATGCCAACAAGGTCGACTCCGGCCAGGAAGTCGTCGTGGTGCTTGACGCCATACCGGATAAGGAGTACCACGGCCAGGTCTACAAGAAGAACACGCTGGCCCGGAAAAAGGACTACAATTCCAAGATAAACGTTTTCGACGTGGAAATCGCTATTTTAGACCACGACGAAGACCTCAAGCCGGGTATGTCCGCCTCGTGTGACATAATCGTGGAGCGCCTTCCCGATATCGTGTCGGTGCCGCTGGAGGCCGTCTTTGAGGTGGATGGACAGACTGTCGTCTATCTTGAGAACGAGAAAAGAGTAGAAGTCGAGGTAGGTCGACGAAATGACGTCAGCATCGAGGTGCTGTCCGGTCTGGATGGTGATGAGAGCGTGTGCCTTCTGGATCCAACACTGGATGAACAGGGCCTGCCGGGCGACCGGGCGACCGAGCCGGAACTCAACAAGGGCCGGGGACAGGGCAACCCGACGGGCGGGCGGAAAAGGCGCTGAACGCACTATCGGCAGGGCTCATGAATTACACTCGGATATACGAAATATCGTTTGACTCTCTCCGGGAGCACGGGCTCAGGACTCTCCTGACCATGCTGGGGGTCATCTTCGGTGTGGGCGCCGTGATCGCCATGCTGTCCATCGGCGAGGGCGCCAAGCGTGAAGCGCTCGAACAGATTTCCATTCTCGGTATCAACAACATTATCGTCAAGGCCAAGGCTCCGGATGTCGAACAGGCCTCGGACCAGGGCCTGGCCCGTTCACCCGGACTGTCTGTCGCCGACGGTGAGAACATTGCCGGCTATTCCGAGCTGGTGGAGAACGTGGTCTTCCAGCGATTCGAATCGGCCCCCAAGATATTCTATGGCTCCCAGACAGCCGAGGTTAGGGTTGTAGCCACAGAACCGTCTTTTGTGCTCTCGTCGTCGATTGAGGTCGAGCGGGGTCGCTTTGTGACTGATTTGGACATGGAGGCTTTCGCCCAGGTGTGCGTGCTGGGGGCCAAGGCCAAGCGAGCCCTCTTTGCATTCGAGGATCCCATAGGTAAGCAGGTCAGGATCGGGGATTGGAACTTCACCGTGGTGGGCGTCATGGCGGACAAATACATCGCCCGCGGCAAGGTGGAAGGGTTTGAACTGAAGAACTTCAACGAGGACGTCTATATCCCCTTCACAACCGCCGTGAAGAAATACGACCGCTACTTTGCAGGGCAGACGACGTTCGGTGGCGGCGGGTTCTTTGTATCCATTGAGACTGGTGATGAGCAGAAGTTCAACACACCGGAAGTCGACCAGCTCACCATTACCGTGACGGACCTCAAGTATGTCCCCGTCGTGACCAAACTGGTGAAGCGTATACTTGCCCGGCGGCACGCGGGTGTCGAGGACTATGAGATCGTGGTACCGGAATCGCTTTTGAGACAATCGCAAAAGACGCAGCGGATATTCGATATCGTGATGGGGGCTATTGCCGGCATATCGCTTCTCGTCGGCGGTATCGGCATCATGAACATAATGCTGGCCACGGTACTTGAGAGGACGCGCGAGATAGGCATACGCCGTTCCGTGGGGGCCACGCGACTGGATATCATGCGCCAGTTCCTGATAGAGGCCGTGGTCATCTGTTTGGTCGGTTGCGTTATCGGCCTGGGCCTGGGACTCCTGTTGGCGCGCACTATCGCCTTCTACGCCGAGTGGCCTACTGTGGTCTCGGCCTACTCCATTCTCCTGGCGGTGGGGGTTTCAACCGCGGTGGGTGTCATCTTCGGACTTTACCCGGCCCGCAAAGCGGCCAAGCTGGATGTAATCGACGCCCTAAGATATGAATGAGCGACAGAGTCGCCCCAGTTGAGGTTGGTAATGAGACGTTCTGCTTTAATGCCCAGGGCCGGTCTTTGGCCCGCAGTAGCACTGTTGTCGGTTTGCCTTTCCGTCCCGGTCACGGCACGGGAGTTGACTCTTGAGGAGGCGCTGGACATCGCCCTGAATCGCACCGGCCGGGGAGAGATTATCAAAGGAAATCTCGACGTGGCCGAAGAGACCTACTTCGCCGAGAAGATCAACTTTTACCTGCCGGAGATATCGATTAACGGCTCCCTCCCGTCTTATGGCGTTTCCGAGCGTTGGGGTTATCTGCCGGGAACGGACGGAAAGAGCGCCGTGAGTGAACCGTACCTGGATTTCGACGCCGACATAACGCTGACACAAAACCTCATCACCGGAGGTGATCTCACGGTGAGGGCTGACTTGACTCGCCAGGACCGGGAGCATCCCGATAGAGATGGAAATCCCGTCGATGAGTTCAGCCGGCTGGGCCGATTCAATGTCGAGTTCACCCAGCCCATACTCAAACCGTCCGATCCCAAGTTCGAACTGGCCAACAAGAGGGATGATCTGGACATCGCCCGGTTGACACGCGTGGAGGAGTCTGCCGCTCTTCAGAGGGAAGTTATCGAGTGTTTTTTCGGAGTGCTCCAGACAGACCTCCAGTCTGAAATAGCTCACGATCAGTATGAGGGGGCCTGTCTCAAAGGAGCGATCGATTCGATCAAGCTCCAGGATGGCGTGGTTTCGGACGGAGACTGGTTGGAGACAGCCTCGGCGCGTCTCGACGCGGAACTGGCGCAGTTCGAGGCCGACAGCGAGGCGGCTGAGCAGAAGCGTCTGCTGATGGGTTTGCTGGATATTGACGCCGCAGAGCCAGTCACTCCCGTGGTCCCAAAGCTCGGCCTGTCGCTCAGCGGGCAGGAGCAACAGCGGCTGGCTAACCGCTGGAGAGAGAGCATCCCGATCGTAAAAGCCCGCCACGAGTATGATAAGACCAAACGCCAGGCTGATTACACAGCCTCGTCACACGGACTGTCCGGCACTATTTCCGCCAACTACAACCCTGTGCGCGGCAGAGTGGAAGATGCCGGCCTCAGCGAAGACCTCATGACAGATAGCTGGGGCGTGAAGCTCGAACTGTCATACCCACTGTGGGATGGTGGGGCCTCCGGCGCCTCGGTCAGAGCCGCCAGGCTATCAGCCGAGCAGGCCCGGCTGGAGTACGACGACGCGGAAAAATCTGCGCGAGCGGAAGTGGCCAACCTCATTAACAAACTCAATGTAAGTTATCGCAAGTTGGAGGTGCTGAAAAAGCAGATCGGGCTGGCCGGGAGTCGGCTTGATATCGCCCGGTCACGCCTGGACGACGGGCAGATTTCTATGTTGACCTTCCTTGGGAGTAGGGTTTCTTACTATGAAACAAGGAACAACTACCTTGAGGAGTTGAAAGGCTATTTCAACTGCAAGGTTGATCTGGAGTGCAGATACGCTAATTGATGGCTGACAAGGTTCTCATTAGAGCTCCCAATCACCTGGGTGACTGCCTGATGGCGTTACCCATGATTAACGAAACGCGGGAGGCCTACCCCGGGTCAACGGTCACCGTCCTGGCGCCCGATCATCTCACTGTCCTGTACGAGTCTAACCCGGCAATTGACCACGTCCTGGCGATACCGACACAGCACGTCCACGGCCTTATCGGAGTCATCAAGATAAAGGACATCATCGCGCCGCACGCCTTTGATCTGGGTTACATCCTCCCGCCCTCATTCGGAGCAGCTGCCGGGTTCAAGCTGGCGGGAATCAAGAAACGGATAGGCTACATATCCGACGGCCGACGGTTGCTGCTTAGCAAGCCACTCCCGCTTCCAACCCCACTCAGTTCCACCCACCGCAGTGAAACCTACTTCAATCTGCTGCGTCGTGCGACCGGGACAAACCCGGATTTCGTTCGCCCCAAGCTGTTCCTGAACGAACAGGACACCGCCGGTGCAGAAGGGATTCTATCCCGTTTCGGCGTCGGAGAAAGCGAGCCGTATGCAGTCCTGGCCGTGCGGTCCGTGGCTGAATCAAGACGATGGGGGCTATCCAGATACACTGATTTGGCAAAACGCCTGATCTCGTCTTATGGCCTCAAAGTGGTTCTCGTCGGCTCGTGTGACGACGCGCGTGACGGAGACACGGTCGTATCTTCCGCCGGGGCCAGGGATGTGATCAACCTGGCAGGCAAAACCGGCCTGCGTGAGTCGGCGGCTGTGATCTCTCGCGCCCGGTTCTTCGTTGGCAATGACTCCGGACCGGCCCACCTTGCGGCTGCAGTTGGAATCCCGCTGGTGGTACTCTCCGGAGCTGATCAGCCAAAAGAAACTTCGCCCCTCTCACCGCGAAAAAAACTCATATATCTCGACCATCTTGACTGCATCAGTTGCGTGAAAAACATTTGTCCGCTGAAAGGCGAGGGCCGCATGCGCTGTATGACGGAAATAACGGTCGACATGGTCACCGATGCGATAGACAAACTCCTCCAGAGTGTTGACTGATACTCCTCGGTTCCCAACACTCGTCGCCGACTTGAGCCCCGACCTCGGCCAGACTTAATTCATTAACAGACCATAGCTTATGGCGGTCGGCCACGGGGGTATTCTTATCGTTCTCCCTGCCTGTGCCCACGGCCTCAGTCAGCCCCGGGATTTGCGAGCAGGTGCGAGTGTGGCCATCTCAGACTGCTCGGGCAAAACGTCAGCGTGTCCGAAAAATGCGGAAAACATCCGAGAAATCTCTTGCCAAGCGCCCATTGAACCTATAGTATTGGCCTAAATGAAAACGATATTCACTTTCATTGACCGCTTGTAGATGACAACTCGTAGCTGCACATGCTGTTGTTGCTCGGTCTGCCTCAAGGCCGTAGCTGTCTTTACACTCTGTACCTTGATTGCATTCATCGCGGGTACGCTCACCTCGCTGCATCTGCACGTGCTGCCTGATGGGCGGGTGGTAGTCCATAGTCATGCCCAGCCAGAGTCGGACTCGGGCACCAGGCATAACCACACCGATCAGGAGTACAAGTTCTTTGCTGCCTTGAGCCAACTGACTGGCAAGGCAACTGAGACCCATTATGTTGCCTTTGAGTGTGGTAACGATGGACTGCACTATGCGGTTGTCGATCAGCCAGTCACTTACGGCGAATACTGGTTGCCGATCCGACCGGCTCGAGCGCCACCGCGCTGACCCCTCGTACTATGAAGCATGTCCGGTGGCAAGATGAAACGCCGCCGCAAAACTCAAACTATATCAAGGAACGAGAAAATGCGACAAACAATAGTGGTCTTGGTAGTAGTGATACTAAGTCTATCCTTCGTCAGCGGCGCGTGGGGCCATGCGGCGTCTATCGAGGGCACGATCAGGGAGGTTGAGACCGGCGAACCCATTCCTTTCGCGACAGTAATCATTGAAGGCAGGAGTAGCGGCGATGTTGCCGATGAAAACGGAAGATTCCAGCTACATGATGTACCTTCAGGTCAACACACTGTGGTCGTATCATCTGTAGGTTACGTGACGGCAACGGAGTCGGTTCACCTGGGTGAAGGTCAGATCGTGCAGTTGGATATCGAGCTGCAGGCGACCCCGCTTGAAGTGGGTGGTGTTGTGATTACCGGCACTCGCACCCGCAGGTATGTCAAGGAGGTGCCCGTTTTCACGGAGGTAGTCACTCGAGCATCCATAGAGAACAAGTCGGCGCACAACATCTTTGAAGCGCTTGCGGGCGAATCCGGTCTGCGTGTCGAACAACAGTGCCAGGCGTGCAATTTCAGTATTCTGCGTATGCAGGGCCTTGGCGCTGACCACACTCAAGTGCTTCTCGACGGGCAACCCGTGTATTCAGGTCTGGCCGGCGTTTACGGGCTGCAGCAGTTGAGCACCGCCGACGTCGACCGAATCGAAGTTGTCAAGGGTGCAGGTTCCGCGCTCTATGGGAGCAATGCCGTGGCCGGTGCTATCAATATCATATCAGCTACGCCTCGAAAGACGGAAAGCCGCATCGGTATTGAACTGGGCGAATATGGCACCGACAAATACGAGATTACCGCGAGCACATCGAAAGACGATCTGGGCGTGTTCTTCTTCGCCCAGCAAAGCGAGGGAGACGAGATAGACGAAACCGGTGATGTCAATGCACCAGGAGGCGTCGATAAACCCGACGGCTGGACTGACCGTGTGCGTTCCAGAGCCAGGAATTCCGGCTGCAATATCTTCTTCGACGATGTGTTGTCAACGGATCAACTGGTCCTGCGAGGTCGCGCCATGAACGAGACACGACAAGGCGGCCCGCTCACGGACGACCAGTTTGAGAACCCGTTCACTCCAGGTACCGAACATATCACCACCAACCGGTATGTCGCTCAAGCCGATTACCACGTGTGGTTCCCCGCGGGAACCGAAGCGAGCGCGCATGTTTCCCTGGCGCGTCACAAGCGCGATGCGACCAACGACACGTTCCTGGGGGATTATGAGAATGCGAAGGGTAAACTCCCGCCTGTTGATCTGCTACGGCCCTATGTTGCAAATGAGCAACTTCTCGCAGCCAGTGTCAATCTTGTACAGCCGCTTCATCGACAACACCGACTCCTGGCGGGAGTACAGTTTGCCCGCAACAATCTGGAAGAGAGTGGCATGTACCTGGATTCGGAAACAGAGGAGGCATACACCTCGACTTCCGAGAAAAATGCGACAGAGATTGGCGCCTACCTTCAGGATGAATCCCGTGTGACCGACCGGCTCGAAATTGTCGGGGGGCTGCGTTTCGATTACCACACCTCCGAGGACAACTTCCGCGGCTCAGGGGACTTGTTTCCGCAAGGATTCGAGCCACTGGAGTATGAGGAAACGACGATTAATCCTCGTTTCGCGGTCAGGTACAACGTGACTCAAAGACTCATCCTGCGCAGTGCCGTGGGCACTGGTTTCCGGGTTCCATACGGCTTCTCCGAGGACCTTCACCTGTGCAGTGGCTCGCCCCGTGTGTATAAAGGCGGTGGCTTGAAGCCTGAGAAATCACTCAGCTATTCCGTCACCGCCGACTACACGGCGGCCAAGTGGACCGCGAGTCTCAATTTCTACCGGACCGAACTCAGAGACGCCATCGCCTTCGCCGAAGCGGACGACGAGATCGCAGACCTTGGATACACGTACCAGTGGGAGAATGTTGACGACGCCCGCGTTATGGGTGCCGAATTCAACGGCTCCTACGCACTGACTCCGGATCTGGCAGTGAGCCTCCGCTTCGAGTACTTCAATGGTGAATTCGCCAATGCACGCGATGACTGGGTCGGAACGGAGTACGAAGAAATCAGCAAGAATATCTCGCGCTACCCCGAAACCTCGGGCGGACTGAAGTTGGAATACACGCCGTCAACGTTGGGTTTTGTATTTGGTGCCGACTACACGGGGAAAATGTATATCGATCTGAGCACGCCGGCGATTTCCGAGGACGTTGCGATTCACGAGACCGAATCGTTTGTGATCCTCAATGCAAAGGTCTCAAAAACGCTCTTCGATCGCTACAAGCTGTACATCGGGGCAAAGAACGTCACCAATTGTACACAGGCAGAGAAACATATCAACGATGCAGCGTTCCTGTACGCACCAATGTATGGTCGCATCGTCTTTGGTGGGTTGCAGTTGAGCATCTGATCCACAATGAGCGAAAACGCGCTTGACGGAGAAGCATTACCCATGACAGCCCGGGCCGGGGTTTCAACGCCTCCGGCCCGCGTTGTCAGCATTGCAGCGGTGACTCCCCTTGCATACAGCGGTTAAGTAGTTGTTATTGACCGACAAAGCCCAATTCCGGCGGTCGGCGCAGAAACTGCGCAGCGTAACATATTACTTGACAATTGAATAGGGTTTCCGTACAATGAGAGTGGCAAAGTATGCGTTTTTTGCCTTGGAGACGCAAAACCTGTGGTTGACCTGTCGTCCTGAGTGTCGGCAGGCAAATAATGTAGGAGGCATGGCAGATGAGAGGCTCGAAATTATTCATAGCCATCATGCTGCTGTCGCTGATTTTCGTATGTTTTCTCTCTGCCCCGGTCTTTTCGGTTGAGGATCCATGGGACGTTGACGGCAACGATGGCGGTGTTGGCTGTGAAGGAGCCAATTCCGACACAACCGTAACTGAAGGTGGCGATTCTCTTCTGACGATCACGGGGAGCGAAGAAAGCAACTGGCTGCCTGATTGGTTCACAGACTGGATGAGTTGCATTTCCTATCAGATGATCAGACATGTCGCCAGTTACTATGACGCTCTTTCCGGATCTACAAAAGACAAGACAGAGAGTTCGGCCGGGCAATCGGCCGCGCGCTAAGGAAAAGCGACTGAGCAAGATCGAAACCGCATAAGGTTGTTAGGAAAATGAATCTTTCCTCACCGAAGATCATTTTTGATAAGCGTCTGCTGGCGATAGAAGAACAGTTCCGGCAGAGGAAGTATCACCTCGCTGTTGAGGAACTTCAGCAGTTAGAGGAAAAACTGTTTGAATCGCAACCCCACGAGTTGGGTCTTTATCAGTTGCTGGTTGCGGACGGCTCCTTCCACGAGGGCAACTATCGCCGAACCATTGAGTGTGGCCTAAGCGCCGCCAAGATACTTGCCGGTTACCCCTTAAATCGTCGCTATGGCCGGGTTCAGTTGGTCCTGTCCAAGGCGTACTATGCCCTTGGCGACATGAAGAACGCCGAGATCAGGGCGCGTGACGCCCTCGCGGCCTATCGCCGGGCTTCGGACGTGCCGGGTCAGGTCGACTCCATGAACCAGTTGGCCGGTGTCGCCTATATCCGGTGCCGTTATGCGACCGCCGAGAACTTCCTCAATGACGCCGTGGAAATGGTGGCGGACAACCCTCGTCGCGTCGCCCAGTTGACCGGTAACCTCGGCCGGAACAGGATACGCACCGGCCGCTGGACGCAGGCCGAGAAAGACCTCACCTCGGCGATAAAACACAACCATGACAATCACTCCGAGACCTCCGAGGCCATGAACCTGCTCTCTCTCGGCCTGCTGCAGTTCAGGCGTCGCGAGTTTGCGGTGGCCCAACGCAGCCTTGACAGCGCCCTGGATATCGTGAGTCGTCTCGATCTGAAGCGGGAACGTATCATCTATCTCGAGTACGCCGGAGAGTTGGCGTTTGAAAAGGGCGACATTTTCAAAGCCAAGGCTATTCTGAGCGAGGCCTATCACAGGGGAATGATGCTGGCTCCGGCGTCCGCGCTGGTGTCGCAGTCCTGTCGGCGGCTGGCCGAGGTGGAACTGGCTCTGGACAACTTTGACGAGGCCATGAAGTACGCCCAGAAGTCCCTCGATCTTTCCCTGACCTTAGGAGAGAAACTGGAGACCGGTCTTTCCCGAAGTGTTATTGCGCGTGTCTTCCTTGCCCGGGATGACCTCGAATCCGCCCTCGAACACATCCGCCAGGCGGTCGAAATCCTCAGGGAGGTCGGTGATCCTTACGAACTAGCCAGAACGCTCCTGGTCGCGGCGGAGATCGGTATGGCGATGCAACCGGACAATGGCGACAACGTTCGCCCCGTTCTGGATGAAGCGTACCGTCTTTTCAGGAAGCTCACGGTGCCCTACTGGATGCACGAGTCGGATTTCCGAGCCGGTGTTTATGCCTGCCGGAGCGGTGATCTGGCCGGCGGCTTCAAGAAACTGAGCCGGGCCGAGAAAGGCTTCCTGGCGCTTGAAGCCAACATAAAGATCCGGGCTGTCTCCAAGTTCCTGCGCTCGCTTTCAGAACAAGCTGTCGCGTTTTCGCTCTCGGAGGAAAATGAATTCAAGATCTTCGGCAACCTGGTCACACCCGCCGAGTACTCCGACTTGAAATCCAGCGCCATGGATGCTATCCTGCAGGTTCTCCTCCAGAAGACCGCTGGGGATCGGGCGATCATCTATATACCGGATTCTGACGGTGACCGGGTAATGACTTCCTTCCCGCTTGAAACCGATCAGGTGCGGCGATTCGCTGAGGGGTTCGACAACCTCCTTGGCGAGGAAGTATCGACCGTTCGCCCCACACTCGTTCTCGACAGCCGTCGTGACCCGTTCATAAACGGACTCTTTCGCGACCAGGTGGAGATCGTCAGCAGTGTCATGGTGATTCCGTTCAAGACCGGTGACGGTTCTGTCAGCTATCTCTATGTGGACCGGCTTTCCGAGGACAACCACCTCAATCCGTTTGACCAGACCGGACTCAATTTCGCCGTCGGCTTCTCCGATCTTATCGCTTTCAAATGGACTGAGATTCAGAAGAACAAGCTGCTGGAGGATAACCGTCGGCTTAAGAGCCAGCTAATGCAGGAAGCGGCCTTCCCGAACATCATCACTCGCAACGCCGAGATGCTGCAGATGCTGGCCCAGGTCAGACAGGTGGTCGATTCCAATATCTCCGTTTCCATCGAGGGCGACACCGGGAGCGGCAAGGACCTGCTGGCACGGGCCATTCACTACAACTCCTGCCGCCGGGAGAAACGGTTCATCTCCGTCAACTGCGCCGCCCTTCCCGAGACTCTCCTTGAGTCCGAGCTATTCGGATACAAACGGGGCGCCTTCACTGGCGCGGACAGGGATAAGCCCGGGCTTTTTGAGGAAGCCGATGGCGGCACATTCTTCCTGGACGAAATCGCCGACATGCCCATGAGCATCCAGGCCAAAGTATTGCGGATTTTGGAAGAGAAGGAAATCGTGCGCCTCGGCGAGACTATGCCCCGCAAAGTGGATGTGAGAGTCATCTCAGCAACCAACAGGAACCTCAAGGAGCAAATGAGCGGGGGATTGTTCCGCCAGGACCTCTACTACCGGCTGTCGGCCATGACCTTCCGGCTGCCGCCGTTATGCGATCGTCGCGAGGATATCCCCCTTCTGGTCAACCATTTCCTCGAAGGCACCGGCAAGACAATCAGCCCGGAGACGATGAAGCTGCTGGTGGCCTTTGACTGGCCAGGCAACGTGCGCGAGCTTGATAACGAAATCAAAAAGCTGGTGCTGCTGGCCGGGGACAACGACGAAATCATATCGGAGATCGTCTCTCGCAAACTTATCGCGGCAACCGGCGACGATCACGGCAATGGAAACGGCAGCGGTCTTGCCATTCCGGCTGTTACCGGTCAAGTCGAATTCGACCAGAGCTACGGCCTTTACGATTACCTCGCCGATCACGAGAAGGTGTTTATCATACGGGCGCTGAGGGAGAAGAGCGGTGTCAAGAAACATGCGGCGGCGTTGCTCAGCATCCCCGAATCGACCCTGCGCCTCAAGATCAAGCAGTACAATATCGACCTGAACCACCTGGATCAGATCCACTGAGCCTTCCCTGTTCTCTTCCCGGGACCAACAGCTCAAGCGAATAAAGCCCCGACGTCCATTGTTCGAAGTTATCGTAGGGGAGGATCCCCGCGATCCCGCCATTCCATTTGACGGCATCACAGATTCTGCTCTACATAGACTCCACTAGCTTCAACTGTCACTAATAGGGAGCAGTATAGAACCTGGGTAATACCTCCTGTCGACCTCCCGCGGGTGGCCCGGTCGCTGCTCCGCCCGACCAGCCCTTAATTGATCGCAATCACAGCTGTGGCCGCAGCGCTGCCTGAGCTCTGCCGTCGCGGACACGAGAATCGGCGTGGGTATCTAATATGCTGTCACACAATGTGTAATATTCGCGTCGCGAAACGCCCGAAAGTAGGGCGCGAAGGCGTGCATACGGTCATAGAATCCGGTGTCGTCAATCTCGCCGTTGACATTGGTTCATGCCTGCTCGGTCTTGTGCCGGGAATGTGGGTCCTTTTTCCCGGCGCATCCGTGTGAGAGCAGGCTGATGATGTAATCGAACGCAATTGCATGAAGCGGACACAATTTGGAAGAGCAAAGCCGAGGGGCGGGCTACAGTTTTTTAGTTGACAGTTTGTTGCCAAAACGCAGTTCTATATAAAACTGGATAAGAGATAGAAACATGACATTTAGCGTTAACTGTGTGCTGTTTGTGAACTGATGGAAGGAGGGTCTATAGAAGCAAGGAATGCCGACGGCGTTTGCAAATGTCTTTATATTGTGTACGTGTGATCAATAATAAAGCAAGGAGGCTTTAGTATGAAGCTGAAACTTATCGGAATCGCCCTCGCGCTGTTGTGCTTTATGGCTGGTTCGGTATTCGGGTCGGTTGTCGGTAAGATCACCGGCAAGATCACCGATGCTGACAGCCAGGAGTTACTGGTGGGCGTCACAGTGAGTGTTCAGGGTACCACGATGGGAGCAATTACGGACGAGGACGGTGTCTATACCATCCTGAACGTTCCCGTCGGTACCTACGTGTTGGCCATGTCCGCTGTCGGTTTCGCTGGGGTGGAAATAAGCAACGTGCAGGTATCGGCCGACCTGGCTACCTATCAGGACATCGCAATGAGTTCGCGCGCTGAGGATATCGGTACCACGATCTCGGTGGTGGCCGAGACCCCGATGGTGCTCAGGGATAAGATCGCATCGGTCCAGATCATCAGAGCGGATGAGCTTCTGGCCTTGCCGACGCGCGGGTTTGAGGATGTGGTCGGCATCCAGTCCGGGGTTGTGGCCGCCATCCAAACTATCCGGCAGACTAGAGGCAATCGAGAGCGATCCAACCAGCCGGAACTGTATGTTCGTGGCGGGCGCCCTTCGGAGGTCGCCTTCTACGTGGACGGTTTCTCCCAGCAGGACCCGCTGACCGGTCTCTCAACAGGAAACACCGGCAATAACGCCATCAAAGAGGTGACTGTTATCTCCGGTGGTTTCCCGGTTGAGTACGGACACGTTACATCTGGTATTGTCAACGTAATCACGCAGTCGGGTGGAGAGGAATACTCCGGGACAGCGGAAGTTGTGACCGACCAGAAGTATGGCCAGAACTGGTACTCAGCCTCTTTGGGGGGGCCGATTCCCAGCCTCGAGAAAGGTCGCTTCTATGGCTCCGTGGAGCGGCGGTATCATGCCGACCGTCTTCCGTCACCCAAGGCCGATCTGTTGCCGGGGAATCCCACTAGGTTGCCGTCCAATTCCTCACAGGGGTGGTCTTACACTGGTAAGGTGGATTACGACTTCAGCACCAATGTGAAGCTGGCTCTCAGCGCCAATGGGTCAATCGACCAATGGCAGCGCTACCAGCACACACGTCTGTTCTCAAACAAGCACAACCAGTGGATTGAGGATAAGAATCTGGGCCTGAATGCCAAGATTACGCACATGCTCAGCGCCAAGGCTTTCTACAATCTGAGCGCCTCATTCTTCGTTACCGAGCGTTTTTCGGGCGATGGTGTTCACCAGAAGGACCTCATTGCGTATGGCCGGCCTGGCGGTAATCCAACTAACGACGTCGAGGCACTGTTCCGCAAGTGGGATGACCCTTCGACGCCGGTCAACTACATCTACCAGATTCTCGCTACTGATTCGGCTGTCACAGAAATCGACTCATCGCAGACTCCCTGGGACTCCACATGGACCGTGACTGCCACTGACACGATCTACAATCGTTGGGTGAGGACAACGTCGGAGGAAGTGGACAGCACAATAAACGGTCAAGTCGTAACGGATCCGCAGGGTAACCCTATTAAGACGACGCACTACACGGACAGTGTGCAGTACAATTTCATAGAGGGCGGCAACGAAGACCAGGTATACGGACAGTATATCAAGCGGAAGTCATCCTATATTGGTTTCAATGGCGATCTCAACTATGAACTGAACAAGGAGCACACGATAAAGACCGGGTTCGAGTTCCATCGTCATACACTGCGGTCCTACGATCATACTGAACCGATCGTGATCTATCAAGGGGTCGGAGAAGGAACCCAGGACGCCGACCGGTATGGCTATGACGCCTGGGGCAACGAAACCGATGACGTCGACTGGCGGAATGAGGCCAAGCATCCTATTGATCTGGGTCTTTACGTTCAGGATCGGATAGAGCTGCGAGGTTTGATTGTTACCGCCGGCCTGCGCCTCGATCTGATCGACTACAAGGCACGTCGGCTTCGCAACATCGATGAACCGCTTAATCCCGATTCGCTGGGATTTCCGGGCAAGCCACCGGATGACGGTACGAGCCAGACGCTCGAGGAGACAGACCTCGAAGACAGCGATGTTCTCACGCGTCTTTCGCCCCGACTCGGTATCGCCTTTCCGATCAGCGACCGCGCCCAGATGCGTGTCAGCTACGGCAAATTCTTCCAGCGCCCCAACCTGCAGCAGCTGTACGTTGGGTATGATTACCTCGAGTACAATATCGGCCCCAGTGGCAGTGGCTACTACACTGAAATCGGTAATCCAAACCTGGAACCGCCGAAGACGACTGCCTACGAGGTAGGCCTGACACACCAGTTGGGTGAGTTTACATCTTTCGATGTCAACCTGTTCTACCGCGATGTGACGGGCCTTGTCCAAGCCGAGAAGACATGGGGCAGCACGGCAACCTTCAAGAATCAGGACTTCGGCACAATCAAAGGTCTGGAGTTCAACCTTAAGATGCGCCGTACCCGGCACATCATGTTCAATCTGAAGTACACACTCTCGTACGCCTCTGGTACAGGCTCGTTCAACACCGAGTTGCGCAACGTGACCTGGCAGAATTCGACGCCCCCAAAACAGACGGCGCCGCTGGAGTATGACCAGCGTCATGCTCTGGTTGGTATCTTCGATTATCGCCTGGGCGCCAAGGAGGGCCCCAAACTCGGCGGCTCTCATATTCTCGAGAACTTTGGCGTGAATATCATGCTCCAGGCCTCAAGTGGCCTGCCGTACACCCCGGTGTATGTTGCCAACGAGTTGACTCGCGGCGCCTACGCTCCAACGGTGTCTGATTCGCGGAACTCCGCCAATCGTCCCTGGACCATTTCCGTTGACTTCAAGCTGGAGCGGGCTTTCACGGTTGGAAACTACAAAGTGACTCCGTATCTGTGGGTCAAGAACCTGCTGGATCGGAAGAATGTTGTCAACGCCTGGGAAGGCACCGGGAAGGCCAACACGACCGCGTGGCTTGAGACCGACGCCGGCAAGGAGTTCTTGGAAACGTATTCCGAGCCCAGCGACCACGCCGAACTTACCGGACAACAGAAATACGATCTGGCACAGGCGCCACCAAACAACTATGGCACGCCACGTCAGATCTTTTTCGGTCTCAGGATGTCTTTCTAACGGCCAGAAGTGAGGAATGGTGAAATGAAATACAAAGCATTGACAGCATGTCTGATCTTGCTGTTGGCGGCATCAGCATTTGGAGCGCGAACGCCCTTCAGGGACGGCTCAAGTCCTGGAATGTCGGCAAATGTTGACTTCGATACTTATATCGACGCCAACCTGATTCTGATGTTCGTAACCAACAAGGGATCGTTTGGTTATGACAACGATTCCTACTTCGGCAAGGGAGCCGGCCTCTACTACCCTTACACCGGTGTGGACGCTATCGCCGATGGCAGCTTTGACAACTGTGCCATATTCGCCGGTAGCATTTGGGCTGGAGCGATTGATGTCGATACAAAAGACACGCTGATCACAACCGGTCAGCACGATACCGATTGGGGGCCGGGACCGATCATCGACGGCCAGGCCCCGCCAAATCCCATCAGTAACACTACTTACAAAGTCTACAAGCTGTACGTCGATTCTCTCAAGGACAACCCCAACCAGGACTATCTGGACTACCTCGCATACGCTGTCGACCAGGGAGCACCTGCCACAGTAGACGACGAGGACGGCGAAGTGATCCCCGACATGATCGGCGACCAGATGTGCTGGTCCGTCTATAACGACCTTGGGACGGTATTCCACACGGGGAACATGGGCACTGATGGTCTTGGCCTTGAGATACGCCAGACCGCATTTGCTTTTGACCGCGTTGGAGCCTTGGCCAACGTTGTCTTTATGCGTTTTCGTATCTTCAATAAAGGCGGAAGAGACCTTGAGCATGTGATGATCTCGTTGTGGTCGGATCCCGATCTGGGCGAGGCCTCGGATGACCTGGTCGGTTGTGACACGGCCCTTTCGCTGGGCTTCTGCTACAACGAAGGATCGGATGCCGACTACGGTTCCGCACCACCCGCTACTGGATACGACTTCTTCCAGGGTCCCCTCATCTATACCGGTGATGACAACGACGTGGCCAAGATGTGGGATACTACCTGGGTCGGGTACATGAACATGGGGATGACATCCTTTAACAAGTACATTAACGGCACGGACCCCGACACGCCGCTCAGGACCTGGTCGTACATGAACGGACTTGATGCCAGTGTGGATCCAATCGTACCCATGATCGACCCGATCACGGGCGATATGACTATGTTCTACGGGACAGGCGACCCGGTATCCGGTACCGGGTTCCTGGACGCCAACTCCGACGACCGTCGCTGGATGCAGACCACCGGCCCGTTTGATCTTTCCGCCGGTGACTCCACGGAGATCATGGCAGCGATCATCTGCGGTCAGGGTGGCAGCCCGCTCAGCTCGATCACAGAGTTGAAGGCTGTCGATGCCTTCGCCCAGAAAGTGTACGACTCCAACTTCGTGCTCCCGGCACCGCCGGCGAAGCCTGACGTAGAGGTGACGGAGCTTGACGGCGAAATCATCCTCACGTGGGGAACCGCCTCAGAGGATGACCCCGGGGACTACCCGTTCGAAGGCTATGCCCTTATGCAGGGGCCCTCACCCAGCGGCCCGTGGACAGATACGCTGGGCTGGTACGACATTCGCAACGACATCGGTGTCATACTCGACTACAAGTTCAATAGCCTTGCGGGGCAGAACATGCCCTACATAGCTAAGCCAGGCACGAACGAAGGCCTGCAACACTACTACGGCACCACGCGCGATGTCACTGGCGGAGGTAATCTCGTTAACAATCGAATGTACCACTATGTGATGGAAGCATACTCATTTGATACCACCAAGCCAAACCAGGAAAGAACGCTGACCTCACAGAGATATATACCAGTCTCGCCTCACATGTCGCCGACAGGCACCGACCTCTTCGCGGAACGCGGTGATACCATAGTGGTTGAACACACGCTCGGTAATTCTCCCGGTTCGGCTCGGGTCTTCGTCGTCGACCCATCGGAACTGACCGGACACGACTACGAGATCACGTTTTCAAAGGACGACGAGCTGGGCAATGTCTGGCACGTGATCGACGTCAGTGTGACGCCGGAGGATACCGTGGTCAATAACTGGGTGAACCAGTCGGATCTGCTGGGAGAGAACCATTACCCCATGGCAGATGGTCTGCTCTTCAAAGTAGCCGGCCCACCGCCAAGTCTGGAAGAGTTCCAGGTCGTGGCCAACAGAGCCGGAGTGATCGATCCGCCGGAAGCGGGCGCTTTCCCGTGGCCCGGTTTCCCGGTGCCGACCGAAGTTGATCCTGACGGTTATCCGACCGATGGACAGCAGGTAGGCGACGGGTTGTGGGGTTTCCACACAGCCGACAACGGTGGAACCAACGGTGGCGGCACTCGTGGAGGCTATGACGCCTTCCTGGCCCGGGCAACGCGCGACGGCGGTAACCTCGGCGTCATAGGCGGTTACGATTACGAAATGCGCTTCACCGGCGACAACGCCAGCCCGGGTGTCAACGGCGGTTACGCTATCGAGGCGTATCTGGATGACAACGTATTCTGGGTGCCGTTCGAACTATGGAATATCGGTATTGGGACGCCGGATGACGCCAGCGATGATGTCCGCCTGGTGCCACTCATAATCGATGACGGTGATGATAATACGTACAATTTGGAGAGCTACGGAGACACGGCCACCGGCGCCGGGGATTTCGAGCACTCCGTCTCCGGTGGCGACAACGATCCCTTCACCGACTGGGTCTACTGGTACACTCCGACCGACATGACAGCTGGTCAGGCCGGGTATCTGGCCAATGAGGCCCAGATGGTTGCCGGGACATACGATTACAGCCTGTTGGGTGACGAGATTCTTGCCAGAACGGTTTTGGTTAGCTGGAATGGCGGCGACGCGCCACCATTCACCCAGGACTTACCGGAACAGGGCACCATCTTCAGAATCATAACGGCCAAACCGAATACCGCGGCCGACGTGTTTAGCTTCACCACCGCCGGCTATGAGCCGAGTGTGGCTGCCACCGGACCTGAAAGCAGGCTGGACGATATTCGGGCTGTACCGAATCCCTACTACCTGTACTCCGGCTATGACACCAGCCCGGAAAACCGTGTGCTCAAATTCACCAACCTTCCCGAGAAGTGCACGATCACAATCTACAACCTCGCGGGCGATCTCGTGAGGACAATCGAGAAAACCGATGCAACTTCCACGGAAGCTACCTGGGATGTCGAGAACGAATTCGGTGTGCCGGTTGGCTCCGGTATCTACATCTATGTTGTGGATGCCCCTGCGTGGGGGCAGAAGATCGGCAAAATGGCCGTGTTCACTGAGGTTGAGGTGTTGGACCAGTTCTAACAGGAAGGTTTGAGTATAATGAAAAACAGGATACTCCTTTTCGTAATTGTGTTCCTCGCGGTAGGGCTAAGTACGGCCTTCGCCGGGAACGATAATCGGACCGGCACATCGGGTGCCTTGGAGCTGCGCATTCCATGCGGCTCCCGCGGTTCTGCCATGGGCGGATCTGTGGTGGCCAACTCCAATGGTGTTGACGCCATCTACTGGAACCCGGCCGGTCTCGCCATGCTCGACGGCGGCACTGAGGTGATGTTTACGCATCTGCCGTATATCGCCGACATTGACGTTGAGTATTTTGCTGTCGGTCATGACATTGAGGATTTCGGAGCGATCGGAGTGTCGCTGAAGGTCGTAAACATCGGCGACATCTACGAAACGACAAACGATGCCCCGGAAGGCACGGGACGGGTTTTCAG
>JAGLXI010000070.1 GCA_023132995.1 Candidatus Zixiibacteriota bacterium
TCGTTGTGTTTTCCACCGGCCCGCAGGCATTTCTGGTAACTGGTGGCGCGCTTGTAGTCGGCTTTGCGGCGGCCCGTAAACAGGTCCTTGAACTGGCACATGCCGGCGTTGATGAACAGGATAGTGGGATCGTCGTACGGAATAACCGGCGAGGATGGAATGACGCGGTGATCGCGCCGGGCGAAATAGTCTATAAAGGACTGTCTTATCTGCGAGGTCTTAATTTTCCGATTCCTCTTGCTTTTGCGTCCACAGGTTCTCGAAAGCGGTCCTGGCGTCATCATAACTGAAGCCGCGGCGAGCCAAGTAATTATAGGCTCTGCGGCGAGCCTTCTCAAGTTCAAATTGGCCAAAGCTCGACCATCGTTGAGCCAGGGCTTCTTCCGCCATTGCAGCCGCATCTCGCCCCGACAGCAACAATTGGGCCGCCTGTTCCGCCAGAGTGCGCGCGATCCGTTTTTTCTGCAGATATGAGGTCAGGTAAGCCTGTCCGCAGGGGAGCCGCTGTAGCAACGCTTTAGCTATGGCGTTGGCATATCTGGCGTCGTCCAGAGCGCCAAGCTGCCGGTACTTCTTGACGGCTCGGTCTACTGCCGTCGGTGCAAACTGTTTGCGTCGTAGTTTGTCCCGGAAATCGCCGACCGAGTGATCCCGCAGCGCCAGAATCCGGGCCGCCTCGCGGTCGCAGCAGAACAGCTCGGATTCTTCCTTCAGGCGCTGTAGTTGAGGTGCGGTCAGGACAACGCCTTCCCTGAGACTGTCGTGATAATCCGTGTCCGCCGGCAGCGCCAGTGGGTTCTCCTGGCCGGATATAGTAAGCTCGACACCGTCTGCAATCAGCCTGCGCTTCAATATCCTCATGCGGTCATCCATGGCTCGTGTCATCCGGCCTCTCCAGTCGGGCACCTCACAACAAGTACGACTATTTAATAGAAAACCACAGGGCGCGCCACCAAAAAGGCAACCTCGCCCGCAGTTCTTGTTGACTGGTTATCGCTGATATGTTATTGTGCCGGGTGCTCGAGAACATGCCGTTGCTCGAACGCAGAACTACCTGATGGTTGGATTGGTAACGTTTCTTGATTGCACGGAGCATATATGGACCTTGATTTACAAGGGCGAATCGAACGCTTTACCCTGCCCGAAATACTCCAACTGATAGCTTCGAGTCGCAAGTCCGGTACTCTGGGGATTCAGAAGGATGACTGCATCGTCATGGTTTATTTCAAGGACGGCAGCATCACCTATGGCTACGGTCCGCGGCAGACATTCCACCTGGGTCGGCTTCTCAGGGAACGCGGGATCATATCGGAGAAGCAACTGGAAGAAGCAGTCGCAATCCAGGCCAAAACCGAGAACACAAGAAGACTGGGCGAGATAATGATCTCGCGGAGCTTCATTGACCGTGCCGATCTTGTGACTGTGGTCAGGGGGCAGGTGGAAGAGCTCTTGTATTCGCTTCTTTCCTGGCAGAGCGGGTCGTTCAAGTTCTACGAAAACCAGTTCCCGACCGACGAAGAGATCCAGGTCAACCTCTCCGTGGAGAATGTTATCCTTGAAGGGTTGCGGCGCGTCGATGAGATGAACATGGTCAAGGCGACCCTGCCGGACGAAGAGATCGTGTACACTATTTCCGCATCGCAGGCGGATCGCCCGCGTGACGTATCTCTCAAGGCGTCGGAGTGGAACATCATGGCCCTCGTCGACGGTCATCGCAGTCTTGCCGATGTCTGCCGCCTGAGCCCTGTCACACGCGAGGAAACGTTAAGGACCCTGGCTCATCTTAAGCTGGCCGGTATCATAACCAAGACCGACAGGAAGCCCTCGTCGAGTTCACCGCAACTTGAGATGATGGTCAGCCGGCTGGCCGGCCTGTTCGAGGATTACCTCACCGCCAAGACACGCAGCCGGCCCGTCGATCGCCGGATTGCCCGAACTGTTATGGAGGAAGCTGATTGACCAGCCTGAGGACGCTCAAGTCGCTTGAAATCCTGCTCGAATCGTTCCTTGACCGGGCATTGGCGCAAAAGGAAGAGCGCTTCACGGTGCTGGATGGGATAAATCGGCTGGATGACATCACCAGAGCGACGCACAACGGTGACGATACTGCTGAGCCGGTCGGCAACTGGCTCGCTGAGCACAACCGATGGCTGGCAGAGGATCGCCTCAAACCGGGTGACATTGACCGTATCAGCAACATGTTAGGCAAGATCAGCAGGACGCTTGAATCCGGCGACGGCTCCACGGCGCAGACGGACAAGATAGGTTCCGAGATTGAGGACTGGCAGAAGGTCGCCAGGACAGTCCGCCCAAAATTGACCCTCAAGCGCCGCCCGGAATCCGCCGGCGACTCAAGTTCGGACTCTATTGCCTTGTTTGACAACACACTGGAAAGGCTGTCCGGGCTTTTTCGCGACCTGTCTCATTCCAAGCAGCATTTACTGTCCGTTTTGGACGGCGCCCTCGAATCCGCCCGCCTGCAGAAAAGCACAGATGCCTTGCTTTTGTCGGCCTTTATGATATATTATCTAAAGCAAGGCGGCTACAAAGTTGAGCCGTACGTCAAGAGGCTCAAGGAAGCGGAGAAGCTTCTCAAGGAGGCGAAGCGGGATGCTTAGTTCCGGAGAGAAAGCCTGCTTCCGGGCGCTGCAGGCGCTCAGGGATAAAGAATACCGGTCGGCGGCCGACCAGTTTGACAAAGCGGCGATCGACTTTCGTGGCAATGAGGAAATGAATCTGCTGCGGGAGACAACAAGGCTGCTTATGGCCGTTAAGAGTGAGATAAGAAAGCTGGAAAAAGACGACGCAATCGAAATAGAGGAAGTTTTCTCCGATGGCTAAGAAAATGTCATTTGCCGACAAGGCGGCCAAGAAAGCGATGGCGAAGATATGCCCGGTGTGTAACGAGGCCATTCAGTACATCAGGTACGTCGGGGCAGTCAAAGGCGACAACGGCGCCTGGAAAATGCGATCCCAGAATATCGGAGTCTGCAAATGCAACCACTCCGAGATCTACGGCTGAGCCTGCTAAAAACCGTCTGACAAACATAACCCTCCTGAGGCGCAAGAAGCCCGGGGAGGGTTTTCTTTGTCGCTACCGAAGGCGGTTGCCTCCGCGGCCAAGCTCAGGGTCGCCCGACAGGAACTAAGGCATGAGAATGCCGAACGACAATTCACCTAGATCGACTTTTCTGAACAGCGTAATCGTTGTCTACGTGGTGATGCTGCTTATCTACCTCGTGGCAGCTTTCTTTCCGGCTCACCGCATCTGGGGTCTCAACCTGTGGGCCTATTTCCCTATCTACGTGCCAGTGGGCCTGTTTTTTCTGGGACTGTCGGCACTGGCAGTCTTCAGGCTTGGCACTACAGGGATGGCCGGTACCGATCGGCCCTCACGCGGCAGCCAGTTGAGCGACAGGGTCTGCGTAGCAGTATCATTTGGTATGACTCTGCTGTATTCCCTCGCGTTCTGTCTCATGCGTCCCCGCACTTACTTCCTTGGAGACGGCTACGCGAACCTGGCCACACTGACCCCCGAGGACCCGTTCATCAAACTGCGGGCAGTCGGCGAGGTCCTGGTCCATATTTGGGTGAAAGACCTGATCGGCCAGAACGAGACCGCCGCCCTGCTAAGTTATCAAATCATCTCGGTCGCTACCGGAATCCTTCTTCTTGTGGCGTTGACGTTTCTTGCCCGCAGGCTGTTTGACCGGGCTCTGGATCGGCTGCTGTTCCTGTGGATGATCGCTTCCGGCGGTTACATGTACAACTACTTCGGCTATACCGAGAACTACGCGCTGTTTGTTCTCACAGTGACTCTGTTCGCCGTCTGTGGTCTGCTCGTCGCGCGTGGTGAGTTGTCTCACTGGGTTGTGCTTCCCCTTCTGGCCCTGGCGGTTTTCTTTCACGTCTTTGGCGTCAGCCTGATACCTCCAGCCGCCTATTTGATGACCGTCAACACCCGACTGGGGGATCGAATCGGACGGCTTGGCACCAGGACAAAAGCAGTGCCGGCTACGATCCTGCTACTGGCTCTCCTGGCGGTTTTTTTCCACCACTACTTCAACGATTACTACTTCCGATTCTCCCTGGTGCCTCTTGTGTCCGATCGCTTCACTCTCGAGGGCTACACTCTGTTGTCATTGTCGCACCTGTTTGATATCGGGAATCTCCTGCTCTTGCTGGTTCCGTCGTTGCCGATTGCCGTGGTGGTGGTGTTCTTCCTGCCGATCAAGCAGCTTCTCCGTCGAGTGGAATACCGGCATTTACTGGTTCTCATTCTGTCGACCTGCGGAACGGCATTTATCTTCGACCCCAAACTCGGCATGCCGCGCGATTGGGACCTGTTCTCATTTGTCGGCGTGCCGCTGGCTGTGGCTGGCGCTTACATGATTGTGGACAATCGCAGCCGCCTCGCGCGCTACGTGGCTGTGTCGCTCATCTCGGCCACTATCGGGTTCCTGGTGTTGATCCCCCGGGCGGTGAGCCAGATGCAGCCGGATATCTCAATCGCCTGGTTCAACAACTACACCTCGATGGATGTCACCAAGAGCATGTACGGCAGAACCCTGCTCAAGAAATACTACCTTGCCCAGGGTGATTCCCTGGCGGCCGAACTCTTCACACGCGAGTACCTTGACACATACCCGGAGCGGATGTTGAATCTCAAGGGGGTTACGCTGAAACGCGAAGGTAACTGCGAGGAGGCAATTCCGTATTTCAAGAGAGCGTTGTCCCTGAATCCGGTGTTCGCGGCAGCTTACACGAATCTGGGGATGTGCTACGGAGATATGCAGCGGCACGAGCAAGCTATCGAGGTCCTTGAGATCGCGTGGGGACTAAACCCGTACAATTCCACTATCTCCACCAAGCTCGGCGGTGCCTATTTCTTTTGCGGACGGTACGAAGAGGCTGAAAAGGCCCTCCTGGACGCGGTCGCGCTCGATTCGGATCTTATCGACCCTCTGACCGGTCTGGCTTTCGTGTACGAGGCGTTGGGGCGTAAAGAGGCCTGGCTCGGATACATGACTCGGCTCGCCGACCACGCCGAGGCTCCCACGCGCGTTTTCAAAGAACTTGGTGACTACTACCTTGAGCGGGAGGACTTCGAGCAGGCAGGTCGGTATTATCGTCGTGGAATACAGCGCGGGCTGAGTTCGGAGTATATTCAGAAGCTTCTGCAGAAACACCCGCAGCTTGCCCAGTGACGAACTGAGGCCGATCGCACGGTCGGGGGAAGCCCACCTTCCGTCCGGTGTTACCGCAAAGTGATAATGTC
>JAGLXI010000071.1 GCA_023132995.1 Candidatus Zixiibacteriota bacterium
TTGCACTGACACGTTCTGTCAGTGGCCATACTTACCTTGGGGATCGAAGAACGATAAAAGCATGAGGGGAACGGCATGGAACAGTCCATCACGATCCGCGACACGGGCGTGAAAATCACTGATGTCCTCGACATGGTGGCCAAGGGATTCTCGTACTACCAGATCCTGCTGAGCGATCCACGTCTCACCCTGGCGGATATTATGGTCACCGCCAAAGTGGCCAAAGAACTGATCGACCAGTTTGTCACGGCCAACAGTACTATCTCGGTCGAGGGCTCGATTGAGGTCATCGCCAGCGGGGGGAGAATCCTGAATCTCTCGAAGATTCGGGAGGAACACCCGCGTGCGTTTGAGAAATGGAGCAAGAGCGAGGAGGAACAGCTTGTTCAGCTCTTTCACAGCGGCAAGAGCGTGACTGAGATCGCCGACATTCACAAGCGCAAACGGGGAGCCATCCGTACGCGCCTGAGAAAGTTAACGTTGATTGACGGCGGTGAGCAAGACGACGGGAAGTAATGTACGGGGCTGTTGTGGGGGATTCGGGCGGTGCCTGTCCGTCGCACGGCGCGACGAACGGGCAAGGGGACCTGTTGCGGGCGGTTCGGAGCCGTGCTTCGAGCCGCCCGATATGTATCTAGTCATCCAGCACGCAGTTGGCCCCAATCTCCACCAGCCAATCGTCGCCCACGGGAAAGAGTCATAGCTCTTTCTTTAATGTTGCTAGTAATTTGTCGGCCGTTGTTTTGAACTGATCTAATTTCTGAACAGAATCGGGTATTGATGTATCCAGACCTATGTACTCCTGCTTCTCCTTTTCCATATAGGAAGTGGCAGTATTCAATGCTTGACCATGTGACATAGAAGGGTCTTGGAATTTTATCTGGCGCACCAGGTCGTCATATCTGTTGCTAATCTCATCTTTGCGCCTTTGCTGATACTCTAGGGTGTTGATGCGATCAGCGCTCTGTAGATAGTAACGGAATATGTGGTTCCTCAGTTCAGCGTTCTCGAATACAGTAACCCACTCCTTATTATTCTGATACGTCTGCCGAGACTCACGGAGCTCATTCAGTGTCGTAAGCCAAACCGTCTTTGTCTTTTCCCATTCCTCGGATATCTTGTCATAGAGATTGATCGAACGTTGGAGGTCATCACATATGCCAGTCGTAAGGAACTTCGCAAGTTGTTTCAGTTTTGCTGCCTCTCTTCTTCCTTCAAAGAACCAGCCTGTGCCAGCAGCAAGAATGCCTCCAATCACTGCCGCAATGATTTGTTCCATTTGTGTCCCTCCTTGTCGCCAATGTCGATCATATGTCCGTACATAGTAACCTGTAACAGCCCCCCAAGGCAACGTTGAATGTGCGCAAACGAATTGCGGAGCAGGCCGCAACTGACACATACTCAATACGTTGCGTGCCCCGACTCTCACCCCCCGGTTCGTAAAAAAACCTGGCGGCTCGATAAGGAACCGCCAGGCCGGTCAAACTGTTGGGATTTACTCAGCGCAACCCAACACCTATCGGTTGAAGCTGCCGCTAAGTAGCAGTCACCTCACATAATTCTGGTTTCAAAATTAGACCACCTCCTTTCCTGTGTACCTTTTATAACAACAGAAAAGGCCCGGCGTTCAACAAAAAAAAACGGGCTGCCCGTCATCGTCCCGAGCAATCGGACAGCGACCCGAACAGACCGATCAAAGAAGGCGCTGCGGTCGAGAGTGGTCCCAGTCTCACTTGAGATTCATCGACAGTATCTTGACCTCGGTCATGTCTTCGATTGAGTAGCGCACGCCTTCCCGTCCGAGGCCGGAATCCTTCATGCCGCCGTACGGCTGATGGTCTGCCCGGTAGGTCGGGATGTCGTTTATCACCACCCCGCCGCACTCGACCTGTTTGAAGGCATAGAAGATGTCATCAAGGCGGTTGGTAAAAACGCCCGCCTGAAGGCCGTAGACCGAGTTGTTGATCTCGTCCACCACCTTCTTGAAGCTCCGGTACTTCCGAACCACGACAAGCGGCGCGAAAGCCTCTTTTGCACAGACGTCCATTAAGGCCCTGACGTTGGTCAGAATGGTGGGTTGCATTATGGCTCGGCGCGCTTTGCCGCCGGTGACGATCCTGGCGCCACCCGCGAGGGCCTGGTGTACCATTCCCATCGCGTCTTTCACTGCCTGCCGTGAGACCATGGCGCCGACATCCGTTGTGGGGTCGAGCGGATTACCCACCTTGAGTTTCTCCACGTTGGACTTGAACAGGCGCAGGAACCGGTTGTAGACCTTTTCGTGCACGTAGATTCGCTGCACCGAGATACACGACTGCCCCGCCACCGCGAAAGCGCCCAGGACCAACCGCGTGGCGGCATACTCTATATCGGCGTCATCGGCCACAACCGCGCCGGCATTGCCGCCCAGTTCCAACACTACTTCCTTCTTGCCGGAATGTTGCTTGATCCACCAACCGACCTCGGATGACCCGGTGAACGTTATCAGCTTCACGCGTGGATCCTCAAGGAGCGGCGCGGCGTCCTTAGATGAGCCGGGTAATATCGAAACCGCGCCCCTGGGGTGATCCGTCTTATCGATCAACTCAGCTAACATGATGGCCAGAATAGGCGTTGCTGACGCCGGTTTCAGTACGATAGTGTTGCCTGAGGCGATAGCCGGTGCGATTTTGTGCGCCACTAAGTTAAGAGGGAAGTTGAACGGCGATATCCCGGCGATGACTCCGCGCGGGAAACGCCTAACGAGACCCAACCGCTCCTCGGAACCCGGATTCCAGTCAAGATCAATAATCTCTCCCCCCACTCTCTTGGCTTCCTCGGCCGCCACCCGGAAAACGCCGATCGCGCGTCCCACCTCGGCCTTCGAGTCTTTCAGCGATTTGCCCAACTCGCGGGTCATCATGGTGGCAAACTTATCGCAATGCCTGTCTAATCCCTCGGCGATCGCCAGACAGGTCTCCTCTCGCTTGTAAGAGGGCAGTTCACGCGTGGTCGAGAATGTCTCGTGGGCAATCCTGATCGCCTCCGTGTAGTCTTCCCCGGAGGCTGCCGCCACCGTGCCGACCAGTCTACCGTCATACGGAGATTCCACACGGATGCTGCTCTTGCGGCCCTGCCACTCCCCACCCAGATAGAGTTTGTATCTTTTTGCCATTGCTCACTCCTGCATAGACCGGCATGTTCATATTTGTCACCGGAGCCAACGGCGGAGCGGCGACGCCTGCGTCAGGCGCCCGAGTCCGCCCATCACCGTGCTAATCCGGAGCTTCCATTATAGTCAACCCGGCCGTCGAATACCATCTGCTTTTTGCCTCGGGACGTCGTTGACGGGTGCCGCCGAGTTTGCATCAGCCGTCTGGAGATTACCTGAGTTCAACTTGGAAGCAATAGGGGAGACTCCCCATACTTTGTGGGTGCTCAGGTAGTTATCCGAGCCCGTTTTCGGCGGGAGAGGGCAGCCTACAGGGCGTGCCGCCGCATTGCTTATCGCATGACTCTCATACACTTACGACCAGTTACCGTATCGGGTGTCTGCGATTTGTCTTCAGACGGCACAACTTTTACAGCAACGTCGGCTACACATGAGGGTTTTGTCTTATGAAGAACATTAGAATAGCCGGTCAAGAAGGCCTGACACTTCTGGAAGTCCTGGTTGCCATGATCATTCTCAGCATGTCGTTGCTGATGCTTCTGAACATGGTCATGATAGCGCTGGACGGAAATGATTGGTCCAAGAATACCACTGTAGCCACCCAGTTGATACAGGAAAAGCTCGAGCAGTTGCGCGCTTCCAGCAACCCCGGCAACGGCTCGGATGTGGTAGCGGACTTCTCTCGAACCTGGTCGGTATCCAGTCCCGGCAACCACCTGCGAAAGGTCGATATCGTGGTAAGTTGGGAGAATATCAGGGGACATGGCAAAGCTGACTCCATGACAGCGTATTTCAGAACCGATTCCATATAGGTGCAGATATGAGCAGACTCTTCAACAGACTGAACGGCCAGCGCGGTACCTCACTACTGGAGGTGATGATTGCGCTGGTTATTACCGGCATCGTCACGGCCGCCATTCTCAAGGCCTACGTGTCCCAACACAAGGGCTACCTCATCCAGGAGGACGTTTCCGACATCCAGCAGAATGTTCGGGCGTCCATCGACGAGTTAGTACGTCACTGTCGTATGGCGGGATATGATATACCCCTCGGTCTCCCGGCCATAATCACGGCCAATACCGATCCGGATACGATCACGCTGACGTACAGGACGGGAAACTGCGATACATACTTGTCATCAGCAATGCCGCAGCCGTCGGCCGAGTTGAAATGCGGAACGGACGTTTCCTGTTTCTATGATGGCCAGTGGGTGTACATCTTCGAGCCCGATTCCGGCATCGGCGAGTGGTTCGAGATAACACATGTCCAGGCGGACGCCAAGCACATTCAGCACAACACTATGGTGTTGTCCAGAAAGTATGGCGCGGATGCACTCCTGCTGGCGATGACGCAGATCAAGTTCTTCGTGGACACTACCGACTCCGATCATCCCAACATGATGATTCAGATGGCGGGTCAGACCCCACAGGTGTATGCGGAGAACATCAGTGATCTGCAGTTTCAGTATCGGATGAAAAACGACCAGATCGTGGATGAAACACTTTTACCTGGCGACATCCGGGAGGTGCTCATCTCGGTCAGCGGACGCTCACGAGAACCGGACCCTGACCTGGATGAGAACCCGTACCGAGAGAGAACGTTTGCCACTTCAGTGTTCCTGAGGAATGTCGGAATATGAGGGACGAAAACATGAGAAAGCAGATTTCCTCACAGAGCGGGTTTGCCACCCTGATAGCCTTGATAATGGTGGCCATGTTGAGCCTGATCGGCCTGGCGGCTCTATCAACCTCCGATGACGACGCCAACATTGCCGGCAACCAACTTCAGGAGATGCGGGCCTTCTATGCCGCCGAGGCGGGGTTGGAACAAGCCGCGGCAATCCTCGAGGCTGAATATGACAGCACCGGCGCCCCGCCGACCGTTATGCCCAGTGGAACAGACGAGGTGAACGGCTGCCAGGTGGCTTTCTCCTGTGCCACTGACGGGGTTGCCGGACAGACAATGCTCACCCACGGCACCCTGGTCGGGTTGCACGCGCTGGTGAACTCGTTTTCACTTACTTCGGTGGCGGTCAACGCCGCCGACAGGGCCAAAGTGGAGATGGCCCAGACATTTGAAACGGCGCTCGTCCCGATCTTCCAGTTTGCGATTTTCTACGGCAACGACCTTGAGATAGCGCCGGGTCCGGCGATGAATCTGATGGGGCGTGTGCATACCAACGGCGACCTGTGGGTCCAAGCCGGCGACGTGTTGAATATGGACAGCTACATGACGGCTGCCGGAAGCATCCTCCATGGACGCAAAGGTCCCGGAGGAGTCAGTGCGGGCGACGTCCTTATCAAAGATGCCAACGGTAACTATGTTTCCATGAAGGAAGGCGCTGGGTGGCTGGACGCCAACGACGCCCACTGGTACGATTCATCGGCGGCTCGATGGCAGGGCCGCGTTCAGGATTCCACTCACGGGCAGGCAGCACTGAATGTACCGCTCACGCAAGACGCCGCCGGGGATCCGCACAAGCTCATCGAACCGGCGTCGGGGAATCCGGATTCGTACGAGACGAAAGCCGATCTGAAATTCATTGATCGCAGGGCTTACCAGATGGTGGACACTCTCTGGGTCGACGTCACCGACTCGATGGTTTCCACGGGAGTCATCACCTTCACCAACAACCAATTCACCGATCAGCGCGAGGCCAAGAATGTCGACCTCATGGAACTGGATATCGGCAAGATGTACGACGAAGGCTTTGACCCGTCCGGCGGCGTGATATACTACTCTGATCGCAGCCTCGGGCCGGACTTTCCGGCTATGCGGGTATCTAATGCCGACGAGTTGGATGATGGTCTGACCATCGCCAGTGAGAATCCGGTTTACACCCTGGGGGACTTTAACTCAGTCAATAAGAAACCGGCTGCTATCCTGGCGGACGCCGTGACATTCCTCTCAAGCGCCTGGGATGACCTCATGGGCGGCAGCAGCGTGGATGACCGCGAGGCCGTCAACACGACCGTTAACGCTTCCTACCTGACCGGCAACATTGAGACCACCGTGTCCAATTACAACGGCGGTTTTGAGAACCTGCCGCGGTTTCTTGAGAAGTGGGGCGGCAAGGACTTCAACTGGTCGGGCTCAGCAGTCAATCTCTGGTCCTCCGTTCAGGCTACCGGCAACTGGAACGGTACCTATTACACTCCCCCAAATCGAAACTGGCAGTACGATTCCGACCTCGATGATCCGGCCAACATACCGCCCGAAACCCCCGTTATACGCGTTTTCCAGCGAACCGGCTGGAGGCAGGAGTACGTGGGTTACTCCGGCGAGTAGTCGAGTAAGCCAGGTTGCAGTATGGAGATGCCAAACCCGCCCTTCCCGGGCGGGTTTTCTTTTGTAGAAGGCTTTGCTCCCGCTGATGGTCCGCTGGGGCAGCCTACTCGATATCGATATCGAAGGGCATGCGTGTGTAGAACCCTTCTGCAAAGACCGGCGGCGACAGCGAGGTGACACCGGTAGCGGCGGCGTCGCCCAGAATCAGAGTGGCCACAGCCCGAACCAAGGAGCTGCCCGGCAGAACAAACAACGGCCGACGCCGGGGGTAAATGGCGATACGGTAGTCCTCCAGCCCTAACCTCTCCGAGGTGTAATCCAACGTCTCTTTCAGCCCTCCTGATTCATCCACCAGGCCGTTGGATAGCGCCTCCCGCCCGGTCCATACACGACCTCCGGCCAGGATGTCGATGGAGTCGGTCGGCAAGGCCCGGTTCTCGGAAACGAGCGCAAGGAAATGGTCGTAGAAAGCTTTCATCTGGGAACGGTACTTTTCCCGTTCGTCATCGGAGAAGGGTCGCATCCAGCTAAGCATACCCGCGAATTTTCCCCTCGTATAGAGCTCTTTGCCCAGTTCGATCTTTTCATAGAGCCCACTGAGGTCCGGTTTGCCGCCATAGATTCCAATGGAACCTGTGAGACTGGCGGGGCTGGCAAAGAGGCGATCACAGGGCATGGCGATGTAATACCCTCCCGAGGCGGCCACGTTCGCCATGGAGGCAATGATCGGTTTATTCGTGTGCGCCTTCTGGCAACTGCGATGGATGGACTCCGCTGCCAACGCCCTACCGCCCGGTGAGTCTATGCGAAAGATGATCCCCTTGACTCGCGGCTCGACGGCGGCTCGTTCAAACGCGCGGTCCATCGGGCGCGGCCTGACGCTGTGTCCGCGTCCAAACGGTGAGAGGCCACCGGCATCGGGGGCTATTTCACCGTCAGCTACCACGATCGCCAGCACCGGTCGCTCCGGCCAGCCGTCATTCAGCAATGTGTCAGCCAGGTACTTCCTGAAGCTGACTTCAGGCAAAGGCGACAGTATACTGCGGCTCAGTTCATCGCGGTAACTCAGGCCGTCCACCAGGCCATACTCCAGCGCCTCCTTCGACGTGAAGGGACCGTTGTCGATGATGCCCTTGACGGAGTCGGCACTCAGACCCCTGCCATCGGCTATGCCGGAGACAAACTGATCGTAGAGATCATCCAGTATGCGGTTTATCTGGCGGCGATTCTCCGGCGACGAGGACGCGCGCGCGTATTTCTCGGCCGCGGTTTTGTAATCCCCGATTCGCACCACGTCAGCCCTGACACCCAACTTTTGAAGCGTCCCAGCGTAGAAGGTCAACTCCGCTCGCAGTCCGACAAGGTTAAGCTGGCTGACCGGCGGGATCAGAATACGATCCGCCGCCGAAGCAACGTAATAGCCGACGTTGTTCGGCGACGACATGTGGCACGTAACTACTTTGCCCTGCCGCCTGAAGAAATCGAGTGCTTGCCTCAGTTCCTGCGCCTGGGCGAACCCGAGCGAAAGGCCTTTCAAACTCACAACCAACTCACCGATTGAGGGGTCCTCGGCCGCTCGGTAGATGTTCAGAATCACGGACGCAAAGGGCGCACGTCTGCGACCAAAAATCGGTTGCGGCGGGTTCTCCGGAATTGAGGTGTTGATATTCATCGCCAGCCGCCTTCGTGGCGGAGGTATCAGTGACGGTTGCCTGAGACTCGTGGCACCAAAGTACACGGTGCTGCGCTGATAAGCGGCCCTGTCATCGAAATGCGCCTGCGATCCCACGAAGTACTGGAGAAGATTGACGCGCAGACCCGCCTGGAAGGCCCCGTCCGAATCCACCAGGCCGGTGATATACAGACCGCGTCGTGAAGCCAGGCTGAAATGGTAGACGTAGTCGGCGTTGCTCAGCTTGGTGCCGGTGGATAGGAACATGTCAACGGCCAGCGTGAGCTGTGGGCCGAGGGGACGATAGGCAACGGAATAGTGCTGTTCGGTTTCGGTGCGGTGGCCTTCTCCGTTTCGGCTGCGGTTGAGGTTCTCAAGGCCGGCCGCCCATCTGAGCTTCCCGCGGCCGCCTGTCAGCCCCAGATTCCACAGGTGGCGGTGGCGGAAATCATCAGGGCCGTCCTTGAAATAGCGGTACGACCCTCCCAGATTCAGAGTTGCGCCAAGCGACATGCCCATGCCGAAAATATACTCTTTGTAGTCATCCCCCGAGGGATTATAGAGGAAGCGATAGGCAAGAGCCATCCGGTCGCGGTTGGTCACAACCCCCCAACTCCTGCCGAACCTGTGGTTGGCGTACTCTGCCAGTACCTGAAAACTGCTGGCATTGTAGCGCGCCAACCCGGCTGGGTTGACCCAGGCAGCCTCGGCGCCATACACCGATGCTGCCGGCTGATAATAAAAAACACCTTCGGGAAGTCCCAGACGCTGTCCGAGTGCCGGCGGTGCCGACAGGACGAGGATCAGGCCCGCAGCCAGGACCGCCCGGCCATACCCGCTAAACAAGACTATTCTCCATGCTCGATTCCCCGTACGTAGATGTTTCCCTTGCCCCGGACGGAACCGCTGATGAGGCCGCCACCCGCGCCGGCAATGAGGTTCAGCCGGTTTTGTTCCACCAGCTCGGTCTTGAAATTGAACTCGGAGACGTCGATCTTGCCTCCGTCATCAACTGCCAGTGCGACATGAGCCGAGATTTCCGAGGGTATCTCCAGTTCGATGTCCTCGTAGCGGTTGTTGATCAGTAGTTGACCGTCAGCCATCTCGGTGAGGGCCACCAGGATAGGCCCCGATACGCACCGGATGTAGCTCTTGCTGCCGTGTGGCTCGAAACCGACTATATCAATGCGACCATATGAGTTCCTGGCATTGATCCCTCCCTGCAATCCGTCGATGAGGATATCGCCGCCGTCGTTGCGAAAGGTCGCCGCCTCAGCCAGGCAGGTCACATTGCCCGCAACCATCGTGGAATTCGTCGTGGATACGGATATTCTGCCGGAAACATCGTTTACATTGACCCGGCGATTGGCTGTGGACAGGTCCAACCGCTCGGTTACATGGGAGACATCCAGACGACCCAGCGACGTGGAGTTGCTCAGTTCGGTGAACGGCCCCGTTGCCGCGAGGTCAAAGTACACGGCATCAATGTCTACCGACCAGTCCGGTGGCAGCGTCAGCTCCGCCTCCACCATACTGTATTCGGCTCCCTTCCAGGGAGGCGGGTTGGGAGCTCGCATCTGCAGGCCGGCACCGTCGGGGGTGTTTTCAAGAGCCACGGCGATGAGATCAATGTAGTCGACAGCCCGGGACTTGCTGCTTGCCTTTGCTTTCTTCGTGTAAAGAAGCGCCACCTGCTCCACATCCTCGACAGTGATGGTCAATGATCCTCTCAGCGAGGCAGCCGCCCGGATAGTGATCTTATTCCCCTGCCTGACCGGCGTCGAAACCTCCAGCATCCGGGTCGAGTAGAGTTCTTTGGACTCCTGGTGAACCTCCTGTGCGGCGCAGGGCAGTCCGGCCAGCACGAGGAGCGAGACAACCAGGACTGCCATGTTCATCCTTGCCACTGCTTACCTCAGTTTTGAATCAAACACCTGTTTCATGAGTATCGACGCCGCTACCGCCACATTTAGCGATTCAACCGATCGGTGGTGCTCAAGGCAAATGCGATACTCAGCCTGTCTCAGAATAGCTTCGGAGAGTCCACCTGCTTCAGAGCCTGCCGCCAAGAGCAGCTTCCCGCCTTTCAGACGGCGGCGAAGCACCGCCGGGCTTGATTCCCCCTTCACGTCGGCCGCGACCAGGTGGAATCTCTTCTGTTTCACGAAGTCGAACACCTCGGATTCGTTCGTCAGGGCAACACCGAGCGCGAAAACAGCCCCCGCCGAGGCCCTAATCACTTTCGGCGAAAATGGATCGGCACAAGCACCGCTCAGCAGCATCGGATCGAAACCGAAGGCCAGCGCGCTCCGGGCCAGGGTGCCGAGATTCCCAGGGTCAGACACGTTCTCACACAGTAGTAGTGTACGATGCCGCGTCCGATAAAGTTCTGCCAACTCGCGCGAAGGCAAAGCGAAGACCCCCACTATTCCCTGGGGCGTCCGGGTGTCACTGATACTTCGCAACTCCCGCGCCCCAATCCCGACGGTGGGGATACCCTGCTTTTCGAACTGTCTGATGAGCCGCTCGCCGCGCTCAGACAACTGCGAAGGCGCGAAGTAGACCGTTTCAGGCAGGAAACGATGGCGTACGGCCTCCTCAAGCAGGCGCACACCTTCAGCAGCGAACAACTTTTCTTCTCTTCGTCCTTTCTTGGTACCAAGAGATTTAATATCTTTTAGCGTTTTCTTGGTAACCGACACCTTTGGCTGCCTCTGGTTTTGCGAAAAGGTCAGGGGACAATGAACCTATTGCGGCAACGGGTTGGCAAGTGAAATCTATTGTCACCTTTATTGCTTTGTGGCTGACGCTCTCAGTTGCTGCCGGCTATTGCCGGGAGAGTATTGTTGTCGGCGGCCTTGACGGTCTGGACCAGTTCGACAACACGGAACGGTTTCCGGTGCTGCTGGCGTTGTCTGGCGGCGGGGCGCGGGGTCTGGCGGCCATCGGTATCCTGAGGGCATTTGAAGAAAAGGGGATTATGATCGCCGCCATCACTGGGACTTCGATAGGCGGCATCATTGGAGGCTTGTACGCCTGCGGTTACAGCCCCGATGAGCTTGAGCGGATAGTCGGAGGTATTGATCTTGGCGGCCTCTTCTCCAACCGGCCGGCCCGGCGGACGATGTTCCTCACGCAGCGCGAAGAACGTGACCGGCATCTGCTGTCAATTCGCCTTGACGGACTACGGCCGATACTCCCGCGCGCGCTGACCGCTGGTCAGAAGCTTACCGCGATCCTGACGACGCTGACGACGAAAGCCGGCTACCATTCGGCCGGTGATTTCAACCGTCTGCCCATCCCTTTCAAGACTATCAGCACCGATATCGTCACCGGGAGGGAAGTCATACTCGACCGTGGTTCCCTGGCCAACGCCATGCGAGCCACTATCGGTTTCCCGTTGGCTTTCACACCCCTGGACAAGGATGGGCAACTGTTGATGGATGGTGGTCTGGTGACGCCCATTCCCGTCGCCCTGGTCAGGACTATGAACGATTCCGTCACCTTCACGGTAGCGATCAACACGGCCAGCCCGCTGCGACCCAGGCGGCAACTGACAACGGCGGTTGACATTGCCAACCAGGCGACCTCGATCATGACCGCGGACAAGTTGACCGCGCAGGTCGAACTGGCAGATTACACCGTGGCGCCCCCCATGGGCGATATCGGCATGACCGACTTCAAGTACAAAGACAGCCTGATCGAGATCGGTTACCGGGCCGGTCTAAGAGCCGCCGACAGTATTGTCATGCTCCTCCGTCAGCAGGAGGACAGCTCCCGGTTCAGCATCATGGAGATCAAACGTGGCAGCGGCCCGCAGCGACCAGCCCGGGACGCGCAAGCCAGTCTTGAGGGCCTCACCATGAGAAGGAAGCAGTTGGTTGCGCACTTGAAGTCGCTACTGATTGCACACAACTTGTTCCGGCTGGAAGTGGAGATAGAGACCACGTGCAGCAGCTCCGTCAGCGACCGGGAAGTGACCCTGCACCTCAACTGCGTCCCGGCTTGGCCCGCCTCTGAGACCCGGTGCCGATTTGAGGGCAATCGCACCTACGATGATTCTACACTGACTCGTTTGCTCCTGCCGCCGGATTCACTGGTGACTCCCCATGCCCTGAGGCGGGGTGTGGAAAGAGTGCTGGAACTATACCGCCGTGACGGCCACGACCTGGCTTACGCCCGGGAAGTGACAGTCGACACTGACCGAAAACTCATCTCGGTCACCCTGGACGAGGCCATGATTACAAGCATCGCTGTTGCCGACAATCAACGCACGCGGGACTGGTTTATTCTCTCTTCATTCCCATCGAAAGTGGGCGAACCGTATTCGACCCGGCGTGCCTCGCGCGGGCTGGCCAATATCTATGGTACCGATCTGTTCCACCGGGTGACGATTGACCTGCTTCCTTCCGACAGCGGAGCGGCAGTGGTGATTGGGGTAGAAGAAAAACACAACCTGCAACTGCGTCTCGGCTGGCACTGGGACGACGACTACCAATCGGAAGAGTTCCTCGAGCTTCTCGATGACAACGTCCTGGGCGTTGGTCTGGAGTACCTGCTGCATGCACGCTACGCCCGCGAGCGACAGGATTATTTCGCCGGTTTCAAAGCTGATCGGATCTTCTCTACCTACCTCACGGCGCGCCTGCGCGC
>JAGLXI010000072.1 GCA_023132995.1 Candidatus Zixiibacteriota bacterium
ACCCTGGATGAAATCAAGACGGGCGCCGAGGTGCGGTTCGGGCAGCAGATAGCACGCTTCGGGACAGTCACCATCGGCCTCGTAGCGGAGCAAGTCGAGTACAGGGACAACGGTATCAGTGACCGGTTCGGGCTGCGGATATTCAAAGTCGAATCGCTGGTGGAGACTTTTGATCGCATTCCCTTCCCTGAGTCGGGCAAGAAGCACCTGTTCCAATTGAAGTTCGCCGGCAAGTACCTCGGCGGCGAGGTCGAGTACACCCGGTTCTACTCTACGTTGGAGGCCTACTGGGCGGTCGGCAGCTATCTCAATTATCACCCCCGGCTGGCGGTGGGGCTGTCGCGTTCCGGGCTGCCGGCGTCGGAGCGCTTTTACCTGGGGGGTACGCATTCCTTTGCCGGTTTCCGCACGCACCAGTTGACCGGTGACAAGGTGCTGAAAATGTCCCATGAGATGCGTGTTAAACTGCCGTTCAGGTTGTACCTGTCACTTCGTTATGATGTCGGAGAAGTCTACAACAGCGCCGACCAGATGAAGCTGAGCCGGCTTCGTCACGGGCTGGGCGTTATCGCTGCCCTGGATTCACCGATCGGCCCGTTTGAGTTCGGCTACGGTGTCGCCGACGACGGTTTCGAGCGCTTCTACCTGAACGTAGGACTCGTCTTTTGAGAGTTCGATTCTTGCACCACTTTGCCGGGAAGAACGTCTATTAATGTATATGAGGTACCAGCACCGGGCGATGACATGCAACATGAAACAAGGCTGGACGGTTTTGAGCAAATTACGCAGAATGCTGCTGCTACTACTTGTTCCACTGACGGCCATGACATGGCTGGTGGCGGGGTGCGCCGACAAGGATATGCTCCTGGAGCCGGACTGCCAAATCTGCTATACTTACAGTGTACTCTACCAGGAAAGCCAACCCCTGCATGAATTGCGCGATGTCTTTTTCGTCGACTCGTCAAATGGCTGGGCCGCAGGCAACGGCGGCATCCTCATCCACTCCACCGACGGCGGCGCCAACTGGAGCGCACAGGACAGCGGTCAAGCAAACACCCTCTACTCGGTCTGTTTCAGCGGCATCGATTCCGGCTGGGCGGTGGGATCATCGGGAACCCTGGTACAGACCATCGACACCGGCAACAGTTGGAGCGCCAGGCAGATCACCGACCGCCACCTGACCGGCGTTTTCTTCTGTGACGACCTGCGAGGCTGGGCCGTGGGAGATACCATCATCCTAAGAACCACCAACGGCGGTGAGACATGGCAGGCATACGTCAGTCCCGACGTGACGATACCGTATCTGCGCGCGGTCAGTTTTGCCGGCCCCACTCAAGGCTGGGCGGTTGGCCACGAGGGGAAGATTCTCCACACGGATGACGGCGGAAGCAGTTGGCTCCCACAGAGCAGCGGCCAGGGGAACCCCCTGCTCGATATTGTCTTTGTTGATCCCAGCAACGGTTGGGCGGTAGGTGTCGGCGGCGTCATTATTCATACTACTAACGGCGGGCAGTCGTGGTCGCAGCAATATGTTGGCACAGCCGCTGTTCTTCACGGCGTGGCCTTCTGGGATATCAGCAACGGCATAGCAGTCGGCGATAGCGGTCTTGTCTTCACGACTCTCAACGGCGGCGGCCACTGGGAGCGACAGGCCTCCGGGACAACCAACACGCTGCGCGACGTGGCCTATCTCGACCCACA
>JAGLXI010000073.1 GCA_023132995.1 Candidatus Zixiibacteriota bacterium
TGCTGCGAGGAGTAACCGTCGGACAGAGCTTGCTAAGAAAGCAACCCTCGCAATCCGGCTTACGCGCCCGACAGACTGCACGGCCATGGTCGATAAAAAGGTACGAACAGACGATCCAGTCCCTTTCGGGAACGATCTCCATGAGGTCTTTCTCGACTTTGGCCGGGTGCTTGTGATCCGTGAGGTCGAGCCTTCGGCTGAGGCGGCCCACGTGTGTGTCAACGACCACGCCCTCGGCCAGGGCAAAGCCTGCGCCTAAGACAACTGAGGCCGTCTTGCGACCCACCCCAGCGAGCTTTGTCAGTTGATCCAGCGTACGGGGGAGGAGGCCTCCGTGCACCTCCAGCAACTGCTGCGCCGATTTCTTGATTGACCGGGCCTTATTATTGTGAAAACCGGTGGCGTACACGTCCCGGCTCAATTTGCGGAGGTCGGCCCGTGCGAAGTCCTCCACGGATCGATACTTCGCAAACAGCTTCCTGGTAACCTGGTTGACCCGCTCGTCCGTGCACTGCGCCGAGAGAATAGTGGCTACCAGCAATTCGTGGACAGTACCAAAATCCAGCGAGCAGCGCGAGTCGGGATAATGCTTCTTAAGCAACCTCAGGCATTTCCCAGCACGGGCCTGCTTTTCTTTGTGCGTTTCCCCGGTCATGGTGTCCTTTCAGGCGCGGGATAGCATGATTACCCTGTCGACGCCGCTGAGGTCTTTGATCCTTGCCGCCGCTCGGTAGCGGCCGTCGTCGGCAGCTAACTCGGCCACGCGGTCGGCCTGGTTGTCGCCGATCTCGAGAATCACCAACCCACCTTCGGCGAGGAAAGCCGGCGCACTGCGCAATATGACCTTGATGGCGTCAAGTCCATCCTCTCCGCCGAGCAGTGATACTTCCGGGTCAGCCAGTACTTCGGGCGGAAGCGATTTGTATTCCTCGCCCGAAATGTAAGGCGGATTGGAGAGGATGAGATCGAATGTCCAGCCCTGTTCTACGGATGCGAAAAAGTCAGACTGGCAAAACTCTATCCTGTCCGCAGCACCCAACTCAGCGGTATTCATTTTCGCTACCCGTAGGGCTTCTTCCGATATGTCAAGGGCCAGCACCGAGCAGTGCTCAAGCTCACACGCAACAGTCACCGATATCACGCCGCTGCCGACGCCAAGGTCAAGAACGCGCGGGCTGGTCATCCCGGCTTCCCCGGCAAACCTAATGGCTGTCTCGCAGAGGACCTCTGTTTCCGGTCTGGGAATCATCACTTTTGGAGATACATGAAACCGGCGTCCGTAGAACCAGGACTCGCCCAGGATGTACTGCAGGGGATAGCGGGAGACCCGGCGGCTGACTATTTCATCCAGTCTCTTCAGAACCGAGTCGTCGATTAGGTGAGCGCCGCCCTGGTAGAGGTTCAGGCGGTCAACTTTCAGCAGGTGACAGAGGATCAACTCGATTTCCGTACGGCCCTGATCGATTCCGGCCTGCTCGAGAAGGCGGCCTTTGTCTGCGATCAACTGCCGGATGCGCTCAGCCACTTCAAACGCAGGCTTTTGCCCCTGCCCCAAACCAGTCCGAAAACATACAGGAGACCCACCAGGCCGATGAACGAGTAACAGACGGCATGGGTCAGACCGGGCGTGAACTGGATGGAGTGCGGGATCAGGTAAATGGCAATCATCAGCACAAACGCACTAACACCGAACCAGCCCAGAACTCCCGGCGAGAAAAGGTCTCGTCCCCATCTGCCCCTTGTCAGCGAGCCGAACGAGGCAAGAACCATATAGGCCAGGTAGACAAAGATCAACTGCGTCTTGTTGTCGGTGGCGTCAGTGCCGAAGGGTACACCTTCCCATATGGTGCCGAAAGCGTACCAGTTCATCGCGAAACCGAACGGGTAGCAGCCCAGGAAAGTAAACAGCGCAGCCAGGAGAAAATTGCGGGCCATGAGGTGGGCATCGGCGCCGGTTCGAATCAAACCGAAGGCGTGAATAAGAGCTAAGGCGACAAAGAACACCGTCAGGAACATCAAGACCACATGGCAGACGACCACCACGGTCGGAACCTGCCCAATGGACTTAAGGACAAACGGCTCTTCCCCATCCCGCGTGAAGGCGGCCCGCACATTGTTGTCGCCGTCGAGCACCTCGAAATAGTAGTAGACCCTACTGCCCCTGGGGCCACCCGCCAAGTCAGCGCCATAGATTCCCGAGGCCGCGTCCTCTGTCTCAAGCACCACGGTGGCGTACTCTGATAAACGGGTCTGCGCATTCTGACCGGATTCGGAATAGCGAACGACTATCTTTGAATCCGGCGTTACGGTGCCGGTGATACCAATCACAATGTGCACTGATCCGTTCTCCGGTGCCTTCGGTACCGTTACGATGTCAAAAGCGACGCCGTTGTCCGAGTATGACAGATGATCCGACTGACCCCGGGAGTTGGTTCTGGCCACGTGGAGCATGGTCAGGGTTAGCACCGCCGCCAGGATAAACCTCACCGTTTTCACCGGCTCCCCGATGATTTCTGCCCCGTCTCTAACTTAAGCATCGTTTCCTGATCGTGCTGCTTGAGGGCCATGATCAGAAGTTCCACGTTACCCTCAAGAACCTCTTCCAGTCTGTACAGGGTCAGGTTAATGCGATGGTCGGTGATGCGTGACTGGGGGTAGTTGTAAGTGCGTATCTTGACTGAGCGGTCACCGCTTGACACCATCGATCTCCGCTCGGCGGCAATCTTGGCATGTTGCTCACTCGCTCGCTTGTCGTAGAGGCGCGCTCGCAGCACTTTCATAGCCTTGGCGCGGTTTTTTATCTGCGACTTCTCATCCTGGCAGGTGACCACCACCCCAGTTGGAAGATGGGTAATCCGCACCGCCGAATCAGTCGTGTTGACCGACTGTCCCCCGGGCCCGGAGGAACGGTAGACGTCGACCTTGATCTCGTTTTCTTTAATTTCGACATCCACATCCTCGACCTGCGGGAGGACAGCTACCGTCACCGCCGAAGTGTGGATGCGTCCCTGGGTCTCGGTGGCGGGAACGCGCTGAACGCGATGCACACCCGACTCGTACTTCATCAGACCGTAGGCTAGTTCCCCTTCAAGAGAAAAGATGATCTCCTTGAAACCGCCGATTCCGGAGGCATGAGAGTTGAGCACATCCTGTTTCCAGCCCTTCCTGTCTGCGAAACGTTGGTACATGCGAAACAGATCATAGACAAACAGGCCGGCCTCGTCGCCTCCCGTACCGGCCCTGATCTCCACGATGGCGGCCTTGTCGTCGTCGGGATCTGACGGCAGCAGTTTCAGTTTGAACTCCCGTTCGATCTGAGCGAAGCTGTTCTCGTTTTCGGCCAGTTCCTCACGGGCCATGACTACCAGTTCCTCGTCGCGGCTCGTGTCGATAATCTCCCTGGTTTCCTCGATGGTTTTCAAAGCCTCGCGGTATCTGCGTCCAACTTCAAGGACAGACTCCAGGCGACGTCGCTCCCGGTTGAGCGCAATAATTTTCTTCCGGTCGGAGAGGGTTTCCGGATTGACCATCTCCTTGTCGAGCGCCTGGAGTCTCTCTTCGAGTTTAGCAACCAGTTCGAGCATGGTAGTCTTTCATTCTCACGTTTCACTCACGGTAACAGATTACTGAAAAATCAGCAAGGGGATAAGGAGGACGGCAGCTAAGAGGCAGCTACCTTTTGCGCCACAATCTTGGACTCGGTCAACCCCAAGGCGGCCTCGAGGGCGACTATGCCCACTTCGAGCTGCTCTCTTGAAGGCTCTTTTGTGGTTATCAACTGCAGCCAGAGACCCGGCTTGATCAACAGTCGCGTAAGCTTGTTGTCGCGGGTCTTGCCGGAGAGCTTGAGAAGTTCGTAGGAACCACCGGCCACGAACGGCAACAGCGAAAAGTGAACAGCGAAGCGTGCCAGCAGCGTCGGCGGATGCCCGGTGTGCATAGCGTACATGGTATCGGAGAAGGCGTACACTATGATCGCTATCAGGGCCACAATAATGATGAACGAAGTCCCGCAGCGGGGGTGCAACCGGGTATGGGTGGCGGCTCGTTCGGGAGTCAGTTCATCCCCCATCTCGTAAGCGTAGATCGACTTGTGCTCCGCCCCGTGATACTGGAAAATCCGCCGGAATTCCCCGAACAACGATATCACCCATACATAAGCAAGAAACATAGTCAGCCTGATGCCTCCCGCGGCCAGATTGAACCAGACGGCGTTCTTGTCCACGTTGAAGAAGCTGGAAATGGCCAGCGGTATGAAAAAGAACACAAATATGCCAAAGGCGAGCGCGAACAGAGCCGTCAGGCCCAGCATGAGGGCATTGGACTTGCCCGGTTTTTCATGGTATGCTTTGTCGTTGGCAGCGGCGTCCTGCTTCTCCTGTTCCCGGATAGCGACATCGGCGGAGAAGTTGAGCGTCTTGATCCCTAAGACCAGCATTTCGACAAACACCACCGCTCCCCTGAGAATCGGCACATTCAGCAACTTGTGCCGCTTGGAGAGCGATATGTAATCCTGCGTTTTGACAAGGATCTTGCCGTCGCCCATGCGCACGGCAGTGGCCACCTTGTCTGTCGAGCGCATCATGACGCCTTCGATTACGGCCTGTCCACCAACACTAAGATCGGCCATCTGGATACCTCTTGCGCTTCTCCACTACCCGTCGTCACGAAGCCCCTCGCGAACCGGAAACGTATCAGGCGATGCAATACCATAATACGCACCGCCTGATGAGACCGTGGACTCCGCTGTAGGGTCAGACTTTCTTCTGAACCTTGGCGTACTTGCGCCGGAACCGCTCGACTCTTCCAGCCGTGTCGATCAGTTTCTGTTTGCCGGTAAAGAACGGGTGGCAATTGGCGCAGATTTCCACGCTGATCTTCTTTCTCGTCGAGCGCGTAAGATAGGTGGTGCCGCAGGCACAGGTTATTGTCACCTCGTGATATTCCGGGTGAATGCCAGCTTTCACTTGTGTCACCTTTACAGTTGCAAGTGTTCTCAACTAAATGCGGCTCCCTGCTGTTATCGGAAGCCGCAATCCGAAATATAGTCGCCCGTCTCGATTTGGCAAGGACTATCTTGACGCCGCAGCCGCGCGATTCCAATGGCCCCTACTTTGGAGCGAGAACCACCGACCAGTAGTTGCGGCCGCAGGTCAGGCGCTCGATTCGGAAACGAGGTGAGAAAACAGCCTCAAGTTGATCGCGTGTGAAGTAGTTCTTCAGAATGGTGAACTCCGTGTCGTCCTCAAGATATCGCCGGACGTAGTGATTGCTGTGTTTGTCCTGACCTGCCGACTGAAACACCGGTCGTTCGGCTGGTGGGTTGTTGTCGATCATCCAGACCAGCCCGGAACTGCGAAGGGGATAGGTGATCATGTCAAAGAGGCGGTTGTAGGACTGGTGCGGGTGGTGAGAAAACCAGAAGCCAAGGGCGATCACGTCAAACGAATCGGCAGCGAAAGCCGGGCTGTACAGGTCGGAAAGAACGAAATCAACCGGCCCGGAGACGGTTTTGTCTCTGGCCTGCTCGATCATTTCCATTGCAATGTCGGCGCCAACGACATGATCGGCGGTGCGGGACATTCGCTGTAGCCAGTAGCCGGTCCCGCAGGGAATATCCAGCACGGTGCGTTCGGTCACCAACTGCTCCAGCCGTTTTCCCTCGGCCTCGAGTTCCGCTCGTCGACCCGGTTTGTCGCGGTAGTAGATCTGCTCGTATTCGGCGGCCCTTGCCCGGTAGTATCGTATCAGTTCCCGGTCGACCACCGTCAGCTTTTCCCGGCCATTAGGGCCGCTAATTCCCGCCCCAACTGATCGGCCTTCTGCATTATCCCGGCGTCATCTCGTGCATAACCGGCCTTGCCGAAGCTGGGCGAACGGTAGTACAGTTGTCCTTCGTTGACGACTTCCACCCACTTGAAGAAACCAGCCACCACGCGGCGGGCGCCTTCAAACCACCCCCGCTCACCGCCCACGAGCACCATCGCTCCCGGTCGTTTCCTTTTCAGGATTTTCACAAAGCGGTGTTCCGGAGCGGCGCTCTCGAAATCGGCTGGACGAAAACAGTTGCACCGGTCGATGAACATCTTGGCCTGGGCCGATACCGAGTCAAAGTATATGGGCGAGCCAAAGATCAGGCAGTCGCATTCGGCCAGCGCCCGGTACGGCTCGACGAGGGCGTCGTCAAAGAAGCAGAACTCCGGTGTCGGGGCCTTGCCACAAGCCTGGCAGGGAATAAACGACAGTTCGTTCAGCCGAAGAAACCACACCTGTGGCTCGCACCGTTTTCCTAGGGCGTTGACGAGCGATGATGTCAGCCGCTTCAGGATCAGGTCCGTCGAGGAATCGACCACCGGGGACGCCGAGATGGTGAGTATCTTAGTCAACGTCTGTGTTCTCCAGCTTTTCCAGGTTTGCATACAATTTCAGCAGTTCTTCCTCTAATTGCTGCTTGCGCTCGATGGTTTCGTTCAGCTGCTCCCAATCGCTTCGGGGGATATTCTTATGAATATCCTCCCCCGCCTGCCTCAGTTCGGATTCTAAATCGACGATTCTCTGTCGCGTGGAGGCCAGTTGTTTTTTGTGCCGGCTGCGCCTTCGCGACTGCTCTTTGAAGGCTAAGTAAGCTTCCCGCGAGCCGGCCTCCCCGGTCTCCGGCGAAGGGGGGATGGTTACGCCCCGGGTCTTCTCCCTGAAATATGAGTAGTTGCCGTCGTACATCTTCGCGGCGGCATGATCGAGGTGTAGAATCCGACCGGCCACGCGGTCAAGAAAATAGCGATCGTGGCTGACGATGAGACAGCAGCCGTCGTAGCCGAGAAGCGCTTCTTCGAGATTCTCTCGCGAATCCATATCAAGATGGTTGGTGGGCTCATCAAGAATGATGAAGTTGGCAGGGTGATAGAGAAGCCGCGCCAACGAGAGCTTGGTTTTCTCGCCTCCGGAAAGGGCTGCTACCAACTTGAAAGAATCTTCACCGGTGAATCCGAACCGGGCCAGAAAAGAGCGGATGGCGCCGATCTCGGCCACAGGATCAACCGCCCACAGCGAGTCGAGAACCGTCTCTCGCGGATTCAGGTCGGATAGTTCCTGATCGAAATAGGCCACGTTGACGTTGTTTCCCAGCCTGATGTCGCCCTCGATCGGGGCCAGTTCCCCCACGAGCGCCTTGAGCAGCGTGGTCTTGCCCGACCCGTTGCGGCCGATCAAACCCACCTTGTCGCCGCGATGTACGTCAAACGAAACCTCGCGCACGATTGGCTCCAATCCGTATCCCAAGGCGACGTTCTGAACCGCCAGGACGTGCGCGTAGGATCGACCGGACGTGTTCATTCTCATACGACCGGCGGTCCCTTCAGCTCTTGGCGGCGGCAACCGCTTGATACGACCCAGGTATTTCAGCTTGGACTGCGCCTGCTTGGTCTTCTGCCCGGCCATGTGACGGCGAACGAACTCCTCCAGCCGCTTGATCTCCTCCTGCTGGTGGCGATAGCGATGGGCATGAAGTCTGCGGCGTTCGGCCCGCTCGGTCAGGTAGCGTTCAAGGCCCCCAGCGTAAAACTCGATCTTGCCATGAGAAAGTTCCCAGACCTTGTCAATCGCGGCTGAAAGGAAAGCCCGGTCGTGCGAGACCACCATGTAACTTCGGGCGGTGCCCTGGAGATACTCCTCCAGCCAGAGCGTTGATTCTATGTCCAGGTGGTTGGTGGGCTCGTCAAGCAGCAACAGGTTGCCCTTGCCTGCCAGCGCCCGGGCCAGACCGGCCCGGTTCTTTTCGCCACCGGAGAAGGTACCCAGCAGGTCCCGATGACGACTGCCCTGAAATCCCAGGCCTTCCAGGATAGTCTTGATATTATTTTCGAGATCGAAACCACCTTCGACCTCATACCGATTTTGAAGCTGCCCCAGCCTGGCCAGACCGTCGCGGTCATCCGGGTTTGACTCAAGCTGGCGCTCAAGTTGTGTGAGATCCCGGTGTAGGCTGAGCAGGTCGTCGCGAGCCGAGGCGACATACTCATACAGCGTCATGGCCAGGTAGGCCGACATGTCCTGTTCGATATAATCAATGTGACAGGCTTTCGAGCGGTGCACGCCTCCACTGTCGGTCTCCTGGTGACCGGCGAGAATGTCAAAGAGGGTTGTCTTGCCGCTTCCGTTCCTCCCCACCAAGCCGATGCGGTCCCCGGAGACGATAGAAAACGAAACCTGGTCGAGGATGGCTTGATCGTTGAATTTCCGGCAGATTTTCTCCGCCGTCACCAGCGTCATCCCGGTTCCTCCGGGGCGGCGCCGCGCGACAGGAGGATTTCGAAGACCAGCAGGATTACCGTCGCCCACAGGAAGATCGGCCACAGCTCTTTGCCGAAGCGAAACTCGGATATGATTGAAATCATATCCCGTCCCTGCTCCAGGATGTCGTACTCTTCAACGCCGAGCGACGCCGCCCATTGATCGGGATCGGCTGACGTGAGGTCGCCTTCGGCCGGTCTGAGGTTGACTGCAAACCGGTCGATTTCCCGGCCCAGATAGTTGACCCTGTAAATCCCCACCTGGCTGGTCGGTTGGGGATGAAAAACGAGGCTTCCCCGGCCCTCCTCCGGAAGTACGCTGTGGACACTGCTGTCGGGAGTGACGAGCTGCAGCGGTATGCCGACGGAACCGCGAACGCTGACACTGCGGCTGATGTTGTCGCCGACGTACAACTGCAGGTCGTATCCGGAAAGGTCGGAAGCTAAGTACTCGGCGACGCGCGAGATAAACGGCACGAAAAAGGCATGGCTGACCAGGTCGCCGTAGTCGGGGGCCATCGGCCCGGTAAACGTCAGCACCCCGCCGGTCCCGTAACTGTTCTCGACCAGCGCCGGGCGGTCGCCGGAAAAGCGCATCAGCACCCGTGCGCCCGGAGCCGTGTGCATTATCGGGAGAGCGTAGAACTTGACCTGGGGCAGCTCACTCCTTTCAAAACCAAAGACCGAAAAAACCGGATGCTCCGAGTCCAGCGAGCTTATCGTATAGTAGCCGGCGCGGCTGAAATCCTGCTTGATCGGCTCGTCATAAATGATACCGGTCATGCCTGAGAGGTGTTCGTTGAAATGGCGGATGTCGGTATCGCCACCGTAGATCACGAATAGTGACCCGCCACGATCTACATACGCCGCCAGCCGGTCAACATAGACACCCTGCAAGTCAGGCGCGCCGCTGAGTACGACCACGTCATAATCGCGAAAGCTGACGCCCGAGAGATTCTCGGGATCGACTTCCTTGACCGACCAATACTGGTTGATCGACCGGGACGGCACCAACGCCAGGGAAATAAAATCGGCCGCCGCTTCTCCGCGAACAATCAACAGGTTGAATCTGTTCGGGATGTGAAAACTGAAGTAGTATAAGTTGTCACCTCGGAACTTGTCATCGGACAGCTCCACCCACCCGGAATGAAAACCGGTTCGGGAGACCGACCTGGTGAAACGCGCCACCGTCTCCTGACCGGCAGCCGCCTTGACGTCGGTCTGCGCCACGCGGTTGCCGTCGAGGAACAGCGACGCAATCAGGTCTGCACGATCGCTTGAACCATAGTTCTTTACCGTCGCCGTGACATCAAAATCATGCCCCGGTATCAGCAACTGCCCGCCGAAATCGACAGCCGTGATGCCGCAGTTCTCGTTACCTTCGTCGGGCAGGTCCATGAGAACCACCCGGGCATCGCTTTCTATTGGAACCGTCCGTTCCGGCAACGAGCAGCGTTGACGGTCGGTGATGACATGAATTTCCTTGTTCAGACTGGTCGCCAGACCAAGCAGGTCAGACGCCTTGTCGAGGGCGCTCTCCAGATCGGCAACCGCCGAACCGGCAGTGAATTGCTGCAGTTGTTTCAGGGCAACCGCCGATGAAGACAAGCGAAGCCCGGCCGCCGCGGTTTCAGCATCTTCGGCCAAAGGAATGAGAACAACCTCGTCAGCTTCGCCGAAGGTGCCCAGGAGTTCCTTCGTGCGCTTCCGTGCGATCTCAAACAGGTTGCCGTCGGAGACATAGCGATCCATCGAACCGGAGTTGTCCAATAGAATCGCCGCCGAGACGGCCGCGTGCGATCCTATTGCCCCGCCGGTCATAGTTGGACGCGCAAACGCAATCACAACCAGAAGGATGATCAGCATTCTGAGAATCAGGAGGAGCAACTGGCGGATCTTAAGGCGTCTTACCTGACGTTTCTGCATCGCCTTAAGGTGCCGCAGAGACGAGAACTCCACGATCATCACCCGTCTCTTTGAGAACAGGTGGATGATCAGCGGAACCAGTGCCGCCAGCGCCGCAACGAGGACCGTGGAGTTCAGGAAGCTGAACATTGCCGGGACTTACTCCTCGTAAGGTGTCTTGATGTACCGCCTGGCTTCATTCTGGTGGTAGTTGGCAGCCGCCAGGGCCAGAACCTGCGAATAATGCTCCAAGGCCTTGTCCCGGTCTCCCTTGAGGTCGGCTGCCTTACCCAACCAGAGATGGATCATCCCCCGGTAGAACGGTCGGGTCTCAAGAAAAAGAGCGCTTTCAAGGTAGTTGTCGGCCTGGTCGATCTCGCCCCGCCCAAGATGAGCGATTCCCAGCCACATGTGAACGGCCGGTGAAGACGGCTGGCCGCGCAACGCCGCGTTGAGGAAGTTGACGGCATCCGAGTAGAGCCGATCGGTTTGTTGGCGATCCTGTTCGCTGTCGGACTCGCGAAGGATTCCAGCCAGATACACGCGGCTTTCCGCTACCGGGCCGGACATGGTGGAATCATCCACAAGCGAACGAAGCAGTTTCGTGGCCTCCGCCCGGTTATCACGGAACATGTGGTTCAGGGCCAGATTGAAAGTCACCAGGCGGTCGGTGGAATCAAGCGACAAGGCTCGCATCAGATCATCATAGGACTCATCGTACCGCCCCTGCATCATCTTGTAAGTACCGAGAGACATGAGTCCTTGCGCCGAAGCCCCATCCAGTCGCAGCAGTTCCTTCTGGGCAGTGATGGCGCCGGTGTAGTCCCCGGTGAAGAAGCAGGCTCTCTTGACCATTCCCAGCGCTCGCACCGAATCAACACCGGTCGTCACCCGGTCGCTCAGAATCCGGCAGTAGCGAAGCATCAGCGGGTAGTTGAACATCACTTCCGCCATCGAGGCAAAGAGCCCCAGCCGGTTGGGGTCAATAGCGACCGTGTCAACATAGGTCCTCCACGAGCCTTCCAGTTCACCGAGGTTCTTTCCGTAAGCCGCCACAATGTCGGTCGCGAGATGTAGATCGTCCGTTTCCCGGTAGAGCTTTCTGAAGCGGGCGAAGCCGTACTCATCGATCAGAAAAGTAACGAAAGTGGCGCCGACGCGATCGGCAAGATAGGGATCGGTGTTCAAGTAGTCGTAAGTGTCCAGTAGATCCCTCAGAGCCGGGGCCTGTCCGTCCTGCAGGATCTCCTTCATGTCCAGAATCGCGAAAGAGAGATAGTTCGCCAGACCTTCGGACAGAAAGAGCGGGGCGTAGCCATAGTTGCGCAGGACCGCGGTGTGCAGGACCATGAAAGGATCGGCGGCATTGAAGGCCTTGGTAAACACGGCGTGAGCCGTGGAGCGGGTAGGATCGACCGCCATACCGAATCGTTGATCCCAGATTACAGAAGGAAGAAGACAGGGACACAGGTAAACGGAGTACTTGCCGGGCAGGCTGAAATTGTAAAGCGATCGAAACTGCCTGTAGTGCTCTTCGAGCACATCGCGGGCGACGCTTACGTAGAAACCCCCCAGCGAGTTGGGCACGTAATGAATGTCCATGTAGGCCGAAGGAAGAAACTCAAACGTCCCCTTGGCAAGATGATCGAAAGGGCAGAAGGATGTGTCGATATCGACCATCGACAAAGGGGTCAGCACGAAACTGTAGCGCGTCTCACCCTTGCCGCGGATATCCGTGATGGAGGCGGGAAGACCATACTCGACAACAAAGCTGCGGGAGTAGTTCTTGGTCGGCGGGCCGAGAGTCACCAGATGAACAATGAACTCCGAGCGGCTGCTGTCAACCCTCTCTACATCGATCTCAACCGAAAAGGCGACAAGAAAGCCGGTGGCGGTGATGCCCTCGACAAACTCAGCCGTATCGCACTGCAGAAGAACATCCTCGGACTTCTCTTTATCGAACTGGTAGACAGCGAGGGCGCATTCCAGACCGTTTGCAGCCGAAGCGGCCGGAACCGCAATCAAAGATACGGCAAGGACTGCCGTAAGAATCAGTAATGTCAGTCTCTTCATTTCTTCTTGTACCTCCTTGCCGGAAAAAGGATCAGTGCTGACTGTGTCACCGGCTTCAATCACCGTCGAGGATTAGTCTGCCGTCTTTCATGACCGGCAGAACCGGCATGGAATCGACACTGGCGGCCGTCTCCAGATCGCGCGCAAAGCCGATGGAGGACAGGTATCTTCCGTGCTCTCCCTCGGCGACAGCTTTCTTCATGGTCGCTTTGCTGTTGTGATACAACAGTACGGCCAGCGAGGCGGCATCGTTGAGCGTAACCTCTCTTTGATGTTCGCAAATCAGCAGGTCTATCAATCGACCACCGCAGATATTGTCTTCTATGGAGTACTGACCCTCCCGCCCGGCACAGACAATCACCATATCGCGGTTTTCCCCGGCGACCCTCCTGGCCACGCGGGAGACATTGACCAGACTGCAGGAGAGCACCAGATCGGCTTTACATGTTCTCACAAAGGCGGTCGTGCCATTAGTGGTGGTCATTACCACGAATTTGCCCGCCACACTATCGGGAGTAAACTCGGACGGTGAGTTCCCCAGTTGGAAGTTCTCTATCCTGATTCCGTTCTTTTCCCCGGCGAGCACGCTCATGTCGGATCCGATCCTGGCCCACATGTCGCCGGCCTCACCGGGACCGGTGACGGGGATCACTCCCCTGGCGCCCGCCATCAGGGCCGCACAAACAGAAGTGGTACAGCGCAGGACATCGATAACCACCGCTGTCTTGCTTTCCAGGTCGATCTCGCCGGAGGGGCCCGGAGTCAGGTACAGCTTGATATCCATGCCTCGACGCCTTACCTGTGAGATCCGTGCTTATAGAAGGGCGGCTTGACAACCAGGGCGGGAAACATCTTATCCCTGATGGCCACCTCAACGCGTGAATCTGCCTTGGCATGAGTGCGCGGTACATAACCGAGCGCGATCGGCTTTTTCAGAGACGGAGAAAAGGTCCCCGAGGTAACCTGCCCAACCACCCAGCCGTCAACACAAATATCATGGCCATGTCGCGGAAAGGCTCGTCCTTCCAGTTCGAGGCACACCAGCCGCCTCTTAGGTTTATCAGCTTTCTGCTGCGCTATGACATCCCTGCCGATGAAGTCGGTGTCCAGGCTCACAATCCAGCTCAGGCCGCCTTCAATGGGAGTAGTAGTCTCGTCGATATCGTTACCGTAGAGCGCCATCTTCATCTCGAGGCGCAGCGTGTCACGGGCACCCAGTCCAATTAGTTCCATCCCGTGCTTCCGGCCGGCTTCTGTGATCGCCTTCCAGAGCGTGTCCGTATGTTCGGGCGGGATGTAAATCTCGAAGCCGTCCTCGCCGGTATAACCGGTGCGCGAGAACAGCAGTTCGATGCCGGCGATCGTGGTCACAGCGGATGTATAGTAAGCCATTTTGTCGAAATCAAAGGAGGTCAACTCGCTGAGCACTTTCTGCGCGTTGGGTCCCTGGATGGCCAGCAGGCTGGTCTCGGCGGAGCGGTTGGTCAGCAGGACATCACCGGCAGCGTGTGATTCTAACCAGGCCAGGTCCTTGCCGATATTGGCAGCGTTGACAATTAGCAGGTAGCGATTGGCCAGCCGATAGACAAGCAGGTCGTCAACAATGCCGCCGTCCGGCAGGGTCATACAACTGTACTGGATCATCCCCGGCTGCAGAACTGCCACGTCGTTGGTGGTCACCTTCTGCAGGTAATCAAGCGCCCCCGGGCCGGAGACCTCAAATTCGCCCATGTGAGAGAGATCAAAGAGACCGACATATTCCCTCACGGCCAGGTGCTCGGCGGTTATCCCCTTGTACTGAACCGGCATGTGGTATCCGGCAAACTCCACCATCCGGGCCCCGGCCTCGATATGGTACTTGTAGAATGCTGTTCTGACTGGTTCCGGCTTGATCTCAACCATTAGGGCAGACCTTTATAGGTGTCAGGGTCGTTTTCTGTGCTAATAAAGAGTGAGCGGGTCAAAAGTCAACAGCATACTTGCATCCACCGTCGAACACCGGGTATGTCCCCATTGAGCGTCTACTAACGCTTCCCGGAGCCGAGTTGAGATATACGGGCCATGATACCGTTCTTGCGCCCTGCCCCAATCATGAGAACACAACCGGCGAGAACGAAAAGACCGCCTGTCATTTCTCGCGGCGTCGGCAGTTGACCCAGAACCAGGAGCGCCGTCACGATGACAAAGATCGGCTGGCTTTGACTGATTACAGCGACCTTGGACAGTGCCAGGCGCTTGAGAGCAAGCAAGTACATCATGCGCGACATGATCGGCCCCAATATGCCCAGAACAACGATACCTACCCATACCTGGTCCAGGCCCTCCAGCGAATGACCACCGCTCAGGAGAACAGCCCAGTACGCCGCCGCCAGAAACAGGCCGCGCACGTACGTGAGCACAACCGGTTCCACATGCCGGACGGCGATCTTGCTGATAAACTCGGTAATCCCGAAAAACAGAGAGCCTAAAAGCACCAGCCAGAAGCCGGCCGAGTATTCAATGCGCAGGGTGAGCTTCATGATAACGATCCCGGCGATCGACAGCAGAGCGCCAACCGTCTCCCGGCGCGTGAACCGCTCTTTGAGAAAAATGATGCCGAGCAGGATCGCTATCGGTACCTCTGTCCGGTTGAGAAAGGCGGCCAGGGACGGATCCATCCTCTGCACGCCGGCCCAGAAAGACAGAATAGCCACCCAGGAACTGATGGTGAACATGATCATCCAGAACCAGCCCCTGCGGGTCAACCGGAACACCCGCCCTAACCCACGAAACGGCAAATAACCGACGCTGAGAATAACCGTCGAGGTCGTGAAAATCATGCAGCTCAGCAGGAGCGGCGACACCGCCTCCAGATTCCATTTCCCGACAACCGTAGCCAGACCGGCGCCAAGCGAGGATGTAAGCGCACACAGAATGCCCGTTCGATGGGAACGGTCAGATGCAGAGGACGCCTGTCCCGGCGTCATGCTCACGGATGGACCTTTCGCTGCATGGCCTGCAAGTTACCGCGAAACGGGTGAAAGTCAATCCCTTCTTGCAGGGTGTTGACAACCACGGAAGGCGCCTTCTGCCTCTCGCACCCTTCTTAGATTGCTGCCATACCCGCCGTGGGTCGGGACTTTTTGCTTTGATTGCGGGGCGCATTGCCTATATTGGCGTCCTATAATACTGTGTCTACGGAGGTATACATGTCTGCTAAGAAGAAGCCGAAACTCAGAAAGCACCGCGAGTTAAGCGCCAAAGACCTGGATTACCGCATAACGTTGAAACCGTCCGGCATGGCCACCTCCGACGATGTCGATCCCTGCTGCGAAATCATTGGCCAGAAACGGGCGGTGGAGGCAATCAAACTGGGGTTGAACGTAAAAAGCGAAGGCTACAACGTTTTTGTAACCGGCCTGACCGGAACCGGGCGGACGACGACCATACAGCGTCTCCTTGAACAGTTGGATCACCAGAAGCCGGACCTGGTCGATATCTGCTACGTGGCCAACTTTAAGAACGAAGACAACCCGTTGGTTCTCTCGTTCAAGGCCGGCGACGGGCGTCGATTCAAAAAGGACATGGCGTACCTGATAGGCTCCGCTCGCAAGGTAGTTCCCAAGATATTCCTTTCTGATGACTATAAGGATCGCCACAGCCGTATCGTACGCGAGTTCGAAAACCGACAGAAGGAACTGATTCGCGGCTTTGAGGAAAAACTGACCGAAGCCGGGTTCGTGATGGTGCAACTGCAGTCCGGCCTCACCACACGTAACGAGATCCAGCCCTTGATAGACGACGAACCGTCCTCGTTCGACCGTCTGGAACAACTGGTCAAGGAAGGCAAGTTTCAGCTCTCCCGCCTCGATGAACTGCGCCGGCAGTGGGACAGCCTTCGCCGGGAGTTCGACCTGACCTCGGTCGAATCCAAGAAACTGAGCAACAAGCTGGAAGAGGAGATTGAGAAGCTGGACTACTCCGTGATTGCGCCTCTCATAACGGACAAGATCAACCTGATCAAGAAGCGCTTCCCCGACGAGAAGGTGGTGGCCTATCTTGACGATGTCCAAGAGGCACTCCTGAGTGACCTGGACCGCTTCCGCGAAGCCCGGCCACGGCGCGGCGAAGAAGAACCGCCACCCTTCCGCAAACGGGAACCCTTTGAAGAGTTCTCGGTCAATCTCATTCTGGATAACGCCGATACGGAGAATATTCCTATCGTCATCGAGATGTCGCCTTCATATAAGAATCTCTTTGGTTCGCTGGAAAGGGTGGTCGACCGTTTTGGATACTGGCGAACCGACTTCACACGCATTTTCTCCGGCTCTCTGCTGCGCGCCTCGGGCGGCTTCCTGGTCATGAACGCAATGGACGTTCTCAGCGAACCGGGCGTGTGGTTGCATCTGAAGCGGGCTATGCGCAACGGCACCATTGAAATCACCGGCTACGACCCCTTCTACATGATGGCCGGCTCCGGGATCAAACCGGAGTCTATCCCGCTCGATGCCAAGGTAGTGCTTATCGGCGAGCCAAACATCTACCGATTGCTGTGGCGCATGGATGAAGACTTCAAGAAGATCTTCAAAATCAAGGCCGAATTCGACAGCAGCATGAAGTACAATCGCAAGAACACCCTGGACTACTACGGTTTCATCCGGCGTCTTGTTGAGACGGAGCAACTGCTGCCGTTCGATATTACCGGTATGCAGGCCGTGACCGAGTGCGGTCGCCGTCTGACCGGCCAGCGTGACAGACTGACAACCCGTTTTACGGTCCTGTCGGACATTATTCGCGAGAGCTCATTCTGCGCCTCTCAGAGAAAGGCATCAAGTGCAACGCGCCAGGACGTCTATCAGGCCATCAAGCAGAGGCGCTTTCGCGTCAATCTTGTCGAGGACAAGATGCAAGAGCTTTTCGACGCCAACACCATCATGGTGTCCACAACAGGCAACGCCGTCGGTCAGATCAACGGGCTGTCCGTTTACAACCTGGGTGAATACTCCTTCGGCCGGCCGACCCGCATCACGGCAAGTACCGCCCTGGGCAAGGCCGGAGTGATAAACATCGAGCGCGAGGCCGACCTGTCCGGACCCATTCACAACAAAGGCGTACTGATTCTCAGCGGTTACTTAAGAGAGCTGTTCGCCCAGGACAAACCACTGGTCATGTCGGCTTCAATTTCATTCGAGCAGTCTTACGGCGGCGTCGACGGCGACTCGGCGTCATCCACGGAGATCTATGCTATTCTCTCGTCGTTGAGCGGCATTCCCATCAAACAGGGGATCGCCGTGACCGGTTCGGTAAACCAGAAGGGGGAGATTCAACCGATCGGGGGTGTTAATGAAAAAATCGAGGGCTTCTTCGACGTGTGCCGCGCTCGTGGTCTTACAAGTGACCAAGGTGTCATTATCCCCCATCAGAACACCAAGGATTTGCTCCTTCGTCCCGACGTAGTTGAGGCTGTCGAGCAGAAGAGTTTCCACGTCTGGGCCATCAAATCAATAGATAAAGGTATTGAGTTACTAACCGGCGTGCCTGCGGGAAGACACCTCGCCTCGGGAAGGTTCAGCAAAGGTTCCGTCAAGGCGGCCGTCGACCGGAGACTATCCGAGATGGCAATCACCCTCCAGAACTTCGGGCGCGAGAACAACGAAGGAAACAACACGCAAAGACAGCGCACGGGAACTTCCGCGACAAAGAGGTAGCAGAGTCTGCCATACTCTTTCGCCTGTCGATGCGTCATCCATCGGCGAGAAGACAGGTTGTCATCACATGCGTCACATCCCAAGCATGTACTTTGGCTTTGCGCGAAGCAGTGATTGTCATCATCGCTGACTGTTTTATTCTTGACATGGTTTTGAAAAAAACCTTCTGTAAATGAGACTAAACAACCGATGGAGGAGTCCAATGCGCAAAGCCAAGAAAGCAACTAAGAAGAAAGTTGTGAGGAAGGCTACGAAAAAGAAACCTGCCACCAGACCGGGCGTCAAGTTGTGGACGAGGGCGGACGTGGCGATGATGAGGAAGTTGTATCGTACGACTCCGAATGCCGTGATCGCCAAGAAACTGAAACGAACATTAGGCTCCGTCGCAGCTAAGGCCGGGTTGCTGGGATTGAAAAAGAAAGTAGCCAAGAAGAAGGCAGCCCCCAAGAAGAAGGTGGTCAGGA
>JAGLXI010000074.1 GCA_023132995.1 Candidatus Zixiibacteriota bacterium
CGCAGAAGCCCGCTATTCGGCGGGCTTCTTTTTTTGTTGGCAGAGGTGAGCATACCATCAGCCGACTTCAACCCTGTCGGAACAAGCGTCAGTGGTACCCCCTTGCTAAGATTTCTGATGAGCAGGACGCGTATTAGAAATCAGTTCCAATAGAGAAGTAGTAGCTTGGCTTGTCGGACACGTCGTAGAAATCAGTGGCCCAGGCGAGGTCATACCTGAGAAGAATGAAACCCAGGTTGGCCCGCATCCCGAACCCAAACCCGGTTTTGATGTCGTTTAGGCGACGGCGCCCGCCTTCGGAGGTTCCCCCCTTGAAATCGCTGCCATCCCAGGCGGAGCCGATGTCGAGAAAGATGGCGCCACCGACCCGGCTGATTACAAGCGGCATCGGAAAACGCATCCCAAAATAGTCGATCATCGGATAACGGAACTCGACGTTGAGCAGGCCGTAACGATTGCCGGACAGGTCGTAGTACTCAACACCCCTGAGAGGAGTAATAACATCGGCAAAATAGAGGTTCTCCACGTCATAGACCTCGGCGTCGAGGGTGCGGTTGCCGATCCAGTTGGTGGTGCCGCCCACAAAATACCTCTTGGGCGTGCGACCGAATGACATGCCGCCGGAAGCCCGCAAAGCTAGCGAGTACAGATTGCCAAAGTGCCAGTACCGACGATAATCCAGGTCGACGGCGTACGACTCGATGTTCTTGGTGTTGAAAAGGTCAATCCCTGTCTCCACGGCCAGCCTGGCTCTGCGCCCGTTGAGCGGCCCGGTGATTCCCCAGAGGATATTGTCGGTGACGTATCCAAGAGCGGCCGTGGTCACCTTGGAACCGCGATTGTCACGAGTGTCCTGTGGTCGATCGTAGTACTCCCTGTCGATGAAAGACTGCGAAAGCGATGCCTCCAGGCGACTGAACGTCGAGAACGGTCGGGAGGCGAACAACTGCATCCCGTAGAACCGATCGGAGAACAGGAAGTCATTGTTATCCAGGTAGAAGTTCTTGCTGTGAAAGAGACCGACTCCAAAGCCGGTACGCTTCAGGCTGTTGAAGTAGTACGCTTGTATATTGGACTGGTCAATCGTGTTGACCAGGTCGGTTACCAGGATGATCTGGTGGTTGCCCAGGTAGTCCGAAAACATGAACACGGTCTGACCACGCAAACCGAAAAACGTGTCATATCCAAAACCGCCGCCGACATAGTCGGGAGTGAATTTGACCTTGTACTTGTGGATATCGTAATTGCCGCCTTCCGTGGGAGGCGGGATGGAATCGAAATAGACGGGTTCTTCGTGGATCGGCATAGACAATTGCCCGGCGCTATCGCCGGGAATATCGCGCAGGAAAGGATCAAGTGGGTCTTCTGTCTCATCGCTCACGTAGACGTATTCGCCGTCGTGGATTCCGGATCCGGTAGCGACGCTATCCGTCTCGTCTGCCGCCTTGCCGGCAGCAAGACTGTCGGCGTGTGCCCCGGGTCTCTCTACCGCTGTGGAATCCGACGCGGAAGTGTCCACCACATACGATATGTAGTCCTTCTCAATCTCGTATTCCAACAAAGCTGCGGACAGGCTGTCGG
>JAGLXI010000075.1 GCA_023132995.1 Candidatus Zixiibacteriota bacterium
TCCTCAAGTACAAAGATGTCGAAAGCACCCCGGTAGAAAGCCTCGAAGGCCAGCTTGGAGCCGTCGGGTGACCAGGATAGATACGACACCCCGGTGAGGATGTCGGTAACGGCGAAGTGCTCTTCCGATTCGGCCAGGGCGATATAGATGTTGTCAATCCCGTTGCGGCTGGAGATAAAGGCTATCTTGCTGCCATCGGGGGAAACACTGGGAAGGATATTCTGGCCCGGGCCGACATCGAGTGGCGTGATACCATGATCGGCCACCGACATCTTGAACAGGTTGTATGAACCGTATTCGAAATCACCCGGCATGAAGGCGCCCGGGCGGACATAGGGGTGCTGCAGGGAATCATACTCTGGATTCTGTGGGTGGGGCCGGTCGGAGGAAAAAATCAGATGCTTTGAATCAGGGTACCAGCCGGGGCTGACATCGTCGTAACGATCTTCCGTCACCTGTTCGATCAGGTCGGACTCGACATCATAGATAAAGATATCCCGCATGTTCGCCTTGAGGGCGGAAAAGGCGATCTTCCTTCCGTCGGGCGACCATGCCGGCGAGAGCAGATTGTAGTAGTCCAGCCGCTTTTTCTTGTGCACTTTCCCCTCGATCAGATCATAGAAAAAGAGCGACTCCCGGCCGTTAGACTTGGCCACAAAGACCAGTTGCCGACCGTCCGGCGAAAAGGACATGCCCGAAACGTAGGAGTGCAGCGCTTCCACATCGCCTGACCGCGATCCTCGAACAAGACTCCTGACTATCCTGCCGTCGTCGACGGAGATCAGCACTATTTCCGTGAAATCGGACCTGTCGGTGAAGATAGCCAGCTTGTCTCCCTCTGGAGTGAAAACCGGCTTCTCATTGAAATAGGATCCGTCTTTGTGAGCGTCGGTCAGTTTGCGGGCGATCTCTTCGGCTTCCTTGCGGTTGGCGATCTCCGGCCAGTAGCGGCACTTCATCTCTTTAGAGAAATCCTTCCAGAGCTGTTCCTCGTCGATCCCGATTGATTTCTCCAGCGCCTTTTTCATCGAAAGGTATACTTTCCCTTTCTTAAACAACTGACCCAGCTTATCCTCGCCGTACTTGTCGACGATGTATTTTATCAACGCCTGACCTTCCCGGTAGGCATTGTAGCCAGTCAGGTAGATGGGAGGCACCAGGTAGCCGTTGATGGTGGCGTCGCGCATCCACATGTCGGAAGCGTGATCCCAACCGTGCCGGGACGAGAACTCCGCGTACCCCTCGGCCAGCCACAGCGGCATCCGAAACAACCGCTGCCGAGAGACCAGGGAGGAGAAAGCGTTGCCGTAGAGCATGTCGAACGTCACGGCATGAGTCAACTCGTGATGCAGAACATGGCGGAACGACTCGTAGGAACCATCGAAAGGCGTAACCACCCGGTTCTTGAATACCTCGGTGAAGCCGCCCGTCCCTTCACCGATCAGCGCGGGCATTATGTTTGTTTGCTGAAAGTCGTTGTGTGAATTGTATATGAAAACGGGAATGCGGCGCTGGATCCTGTAATTGAGTTCCCGGCTTATCTCGACATAAGCCGATTCGAGAACCGTGGCGGCAAACTGGGAGGTGGCGTAGGCATTTTCATAGAAGTATATGTCAAAACGGCGGGTCTGGATGTAATTCCACTCGAAATCCTTGTACCTGACCTTGTTCTTCCCAAAATAGGTCTCCTGGGCGTTTGAGGCAGGAACTGCCGCAGCCAGCAACAGGGCCGCGATCACGAACGATTTCCTCATTGCATACCTACGCTGTTTCAAAGCTTGCGATTATGAACTCACCTACTATAACCGGCCGGGTCGTGTCGAAGTTCACCTGGCTTCCTTGGTCCATCGGGTCTCACGGGACGAGTCCCGTACCGCTCCCGCGTTCAGGCATTTACTCTGACTATATCGGCACCAAGCGCCGAGAGCTTTTCCTCCATCAGATGATAACCGCGATCCATATGGTAGACCCGCAGCACACTGGATTTTCCCTTCGCTGCCAGGGCAGCAAGAACGATCCCCGCACCGGCGCGAATATCCGAAGCCATTACTTCAGCCCCTGACAACCTGCTGACGCCACGGACGACAGCTTCGTTGCTGGTAACGGTGATGTCCGCGCCCAAACGACGCATTTCCATAGTATGGGAGAAACGGTCGGCAAAAACGGTCTCACGAATATGCGACGTCCCGTCAGCCACGCACATGGCGGCCATCATGCAGGCCTGAAGATCGGTAGGAAAACCGGGGAATGGAAAGGTGGTCACCGCAACCGGTTTCAGCCTTTTGGGTCCCTTGACTGTCATTCCGGCCCTGGTAGTCTCTATCCGGCAGCCCATCTCGCTCAGCTTGTGTGCCACCAGCGTCAGGTCGCCCGGGTTGATTCCGGTGACCGTTACTTTTCCGCCGGTCATGGCGGCCGCCGTCAGGTAGGTTCCGGCCACCAGGCGGTCACCCGCAACTGAATACTCGACACCGTGAAGCCTCTTGACCGGTTCCACCACAATGCTGGGCGAGCCGGCACCATGGATCCTGGCCCCGGCCTTGTTAAGGAAACGGGCGACATCGACTACTTCCGGATCGCACGCGGCGTTGGTGATTATGGTCTTGTGGCGAGCTGTGACAGCTGCAAACAGCACGTTCTCCGTGCCCGTGTGTGAGGGGCGATCAAAATAGATAGATCCCCCGGCTAACGGCTTGCCCTTGGCGACAACGTAGCCGCCCTTTTCCGTGACAGTCGCCCCCATGGCCTTGAAGGCCTTGACATGGAAATCGACCGGACGGGCACCGAGTACACACCCGCCGGGCAGCGATACCCGCGCTTCACCTAACCGCGCGATTATCGGCCCAAGCACCAGGAACGAGGCCCGCATTTGCCGCATCAGTTCATACGGCGCCGTATTGCGATTGATATCGGCGGCATTGATGGTCATGACGCGGGCCTTGGGATCGTAACTGACCCTGGCGCCGAGATGTTCCAGGACCTGGATTATCGTGTAGATGTCTCGCAACGGAGGAACGTTTCTGACAACGGTCTCTCCCTTATCAATCAACAGGGCGCCGACAATGATCGGGAGGGCCGCGTTTTTGGAGCCTTCCACTCTAAGCTTGCCCTCAAGACGCCGAGCTCCCGTGACAACGAACTTGTCCATATCTACCCTTTGTACACAGACGACGTGAGCGGTTCCCGTTACAGCGGGGAAACCGGTTTTACTTCCAAGCGCAATGTGCCCTCGTCACAGCTAAAAGAAAAGGAAAAACTGGGGAGAGCGTCTGACCACGCCGATAGCTGCGAACATCACCGGCCTCATGCGACTGCCGCCGGCAGAGTCTACAGTACCTGCTCCACGACCTCGAAGTTGTCTCGCACTCTCTCGAAAAAGTCGATCGCTTCGTCGGTGTAGAAATCCGGATCGGTCCAGGGCATCCTCACGAAATGATCGCGCGTATAGATCAGGGCGATCTCGGCGAACACGAAATCGCCAAGGTAGATTTGCTGTCTGCTGTCAAGATGCGATGCCATCACGAGGTTCTTCAGCGTAAGGATCCCGGGGTCGATATTGACGGCGCGAAAGAGGAAATCGTCTGTCTTATCAGCGAACTGAGGCTCGATCTTGTGGCAGGCAGCCTTGATGTCGACAAGGGACGAGCGCGCCACCGGCCTTTCAAACGAGAAGAAACGCCGCAACAGGCCATCGCCCATTTCCTCGCGGTAGCGGTCAGCGTTGCTGCAAACGATTTCACCGGTTTCGTACTGGACCCGGCCGAAACGGTCTTCGAGCCTGCCGAGGGCATCGGCGATAGCATCCATAGATGAGTAAATAACCGATACAATCAGTCGTCCCGGAAGGGGTTCCATTCGGCGTACCATAACACAGCATAAATGCCGTCGGCCCCCCGACGAATCAACAAAAACAGCAGACGCGCACCACTCACCCTGGGACCCATGTCCGTACGTCCCGACGGGGTCTGCCGGAGCGAGGTCCTACTGTTTTTCCACCTTTTCCTTGAAGATCGTAAAGGGCGTCGTCGACAGAAGGTTTCCATCGGCATCGAGCACCTTCACTTCCCATTCACCGATCCACTCGGGGAGAATGGTCTTCCTGCTCCACGTGCGGAACGACGGGCTCCTCACGGGAAGTTCCACCGTGGCCTTCTCCTCGCCCTGGAAATACCAGACGTGTCTGATGAAAGTCGTATCCACGGCGCCTGATATCTTGCTCCACAGGCAGAGCTGTCCGATGTCGGAGCCGAAGCTGTCCCCGGCGCCGGTCGGCACCCGCTCTTCAACCGCTGTGCAAAGCTGCACCTCGGCTGTTAATGCCGACGCGCTCACTTCCTCGGCCGGAGCGGCCTTGGTGCTGTCCTCAACCTGGGCGAAGGTCATTGCACTCATGGCGACCATCACCAACACGAAAACGATCACAGACTGTACACGCATCTTTTCCTCCTTCAGAAATGCCTCATTAAGAACCCTGGCGGCAGAATAGCACCTCGGCTTGGAACCGGCAACAAAAAACACCCCGAGCGCAGCCCCATGCGAGACCAGGTGTCACCGATAACAGGGCTGCATACGTCCTCAGTTCAATTCGGCAATCAGCCGCAGCCCCTCAAGAGTCAGCTCCGGCACGACCAGCTCGATATGCCGTGAGTGTCGCTCAAGCCCGGCGGCCAGTCCTCCCGTGGCGAGGATTCTACCGCCCTCAAAACCGATTTCCTCGATGATCCTGTCAATGATATAGTCGACCTGGCCAACCGTCCCGTAGAAAAGCCCCGATTTGAGAGCCGCTTCGGTTGATCGCCCAACGACCGCGCCCGGCGGCTCGAACTGCACCTCAAACAATCTGGCTGCGTTACGGGCCAGTTGTGCCATCGACGTCTCGGGACCGGGGACGATCACGCCGCCCACGTAGGCTCCGTCTGCGTTGATCACGTCGAAAGTGACGGCAGTGCCCAGATCGACAATGATCGCCGGCCCGCCATACTCCGCATATGCGGCGACGG
>JAGLXI010000076.1 GCA_023132995.1 Candidatus Zixiibacteriota bacterium
GGCTGACATGATTCCTAAGATGACCCGCGCGGGATTCCGACAAAACAAGGTAACGAGTAGCAACTGCCGGAGTTCCGAGCATGGCTCTGGGAAGGGAACATTATGATTGACAGGGTGGTTCAAGCAGATTAACTGTAACGTTATAGAGGATGACAGCATGAGATTCGAGAATATCCTGCAGGCCGTCGGCCGAACACCGCTGGTGAGAATCAACAGGCTGATTTCAGAGAAATGTGCCACTTTGTATGCAAAGATCGAGAGTCTCAACCCCGGCGGCTCGGTCAAGGATCGCATCGGCGTGGCTATGGTAGAAGCCGCGGAGCGGCAGGGCAAGCTCCGCCCCGGGATGACCATTGTGGAGCCCTCCTCCGGGAATACCGGTATCGGTCTGGCAATGGTGGCTGCTGCCAGGGGATATCGCTGCATCATAACCATGCCGGAGACGATGAGTGTCGAACGGCGCGCCATTCTCAGGATGTTCGGGGCCGAGGTTATCCTGACTCCCGGCTCCGAGGGTATGAAGGGAGCTATTGCCAGGGCGTCGGAATTGGCTGAGGAAGACGGCTGTTTCCAGCCATTCCAGTTCAGCAACCCGGCCAATCCGAGCGTGCATGAGAGGGTCACCGCCGTCGAGATAATCAACGACCTGGGTGGCATCCATCTGGACGCCTTTGTGTGTGGAGTCGGAACCGGCGGCACCGTGAGCGGCGCGGGCCGGGCGCTCAGGGACAAGTATGGATGCCGGGTCTGCGCGGTCGAGCCGGACGCCTCGCCGGTACTGTCCGGAGGTGTTCCGGGGCAGCATCCGATTCAGGGAATCGGGGCCGGGTTTCAACCTGACAACTACGATCCGGCCGTTATTGACGAGATAATCCGTGTCAGGAACGAGGATGCCATTGAAACGTCCAGGCGACTGGCCGCCGAGGAAGGAATCCTGGCCGGGATTTCTTCCGGCGCCAACGTCTGGGCTGCCCTGCAGGTGGCGGCAAGGTTGGGGTCGGGCAAGAGGGTGGTGACAATCGTAGCTGACAGCGGCGAGCGCTATCTGTCGACAGCCCTAACGGCAGAGAATGGCTAATATCAGCCCGGTTTGCGCCGATGAAAGTACCTATGTGGAGTATTATTAGAGATATCAAGGCGATCTATCGTAACGATCCGGCGGCAAAGAACATTGAGTTTCTGCTATATCCCGGCTTCCAGGCAATAGCGTTCCACCGCTTCATTCACTGGCTCTGGCGGTTTGGGATTCCTTTTGTGCCCCGGCTTCTGTCTCAGATCAGCCGTTTTGTCACCGGTCTTGAGATTCACCCCGGTGCTACCATCGGCAAGGGCTTTTTTGTCGACCACGGCGCCGGCGTGGTGATCGGGGAGACAACCGAAATCGGCGACAACTGTGTTCTCTTTCACAACGTTACCCTGGGCGGAACTGGCAAACATGAGGACAAACGGCACCCGACCCTGGGAAACAAAGTCTTCATAGGGACGGGCGCTATTCTCCTGGGCCCGATTACCGTTGGAAACAACGTGAAAATTGGCGCCAACGCTTTCGTGGTGATGCGTGATATCCCGTCCAATTGCTCCGTGGTGGGCACACCGGCACGGATAATGAAGAGAAATGGTATCCCCTGCGATGAGCCGCTCCCCAAGACTGCCGAACCTCTCCAACCGACGCCGACATCAACAGTATCGTCAGGCTGAAAATGCCTCGAAGGCAGGCCTTGATATTGACCGGCTCCGTGCGCCTGTGATTCCGGTGTTGGCCGGATCTTGCTTCGGGCTGAGACGGGCACTCGCAAGCAGTCTTATCAAAGGATAAAGAAATCCATAACGACACAGGTGACGATGACCGCTGTACAAGTCTGCTGTCCGCGGGGACTTCAGGGTGTAGGCCAAGCCCCCTGTGGGCTTGACACTGGATGCTATGGCCGTTCCGCGCGCAGCGCAAAAACCGGCAACGCCGGTCTGTCGCCTGATCCGACCGGTCCCTGATCAGTTTGAAACAAACTCCCGGGCCTGGTCACCCTGAGCAGGCTTGGTCCGCTCCGCGACACAAATATTTTCAAAATAACTGTTGTAAATATACAACATACCGATATATTTACCGTATAGAATGCCAGAGGTGAATATGGAAACTAGAAAACTATATAATCGAATAGCGGTTCTGCGGCAGGAGCGCGGAATCTCACGCAAGGAGTTGGCCGAAATCATCGGGGTGAATTTCCAGACGGTTGGTTATCTCGAGCGCGAGGAGTATAACCCCAGCCTGGATCTGGCCTTTCGGATCAGCGAATGTTTCGGATTGCCGATTGAGATGATTTTCGCCACCGAGCCGCTCCAACCGATGAGTCAAGAACTGCTCAAACATAGAAAGGAGGGCTAAGATGAGTATCAGAGCCTCCCAATCAAAACGTCGTGCCCTGGTCGTGCTGAACTACTTTGTCATGTTCGCCCTAATCGCGGTCATCTACACCGGCGAGATGT
>JAGLXI010000077.1 GCA_023132995.1 Candidatus Zixiibacteriota bacterium
TGGCCACCGATCAGATGTGCTCAAAAATACTGGCACGGTGGCGCCGGGGATGCGCGGAAAGCACCAGCATGGCAATCGCTCAGCCGGTCGCGACAAGGAGTCTGAAATAGCAGTACATGAACGGGGCTGCGAACAGAAGGGAGTCGAACCTGTCCAGAACACCCCCGTGCCCAGGAATGAGGGCCGAAGAGTCCTTGATCTTAAGAGAGCGTTTCCACATCGACTCGACCAGGTCACCCAGTTGCCCGAACAGAGAGCAACCGGCGGCGACAATCAGCACCTGTCCGAAACTTAGAGCCTGAAACTTCCAGAAGTACATCAGAACACCGACGGCAAGGGCGCCGACAATACCGCCCACGAACCCCTCGACGGTCTTGTTGGGCGATACCGCAGGCGCCAGCTTGTGCCTGCCCAGCCACTTGCCGATTCCCATCGCAGCCGTATCTCCCACCCACAGAAGAGCAAACAGGAAGAGAAGACAGTCGCCGCCGTGGAAACGGTCGAAACCCATACCGAGCCTGAACACAAACGGGTAGAGCATGGTGACGTACGCTACGCCCCAGAACAGCCGCGTGTGTCGCCGGAAAAGATCTGCGGGGGGCTGCTTCCCCAGTGAAAAGGCCATCGCCGTCACAATGAAAAAGACCAGCAGCGGAAGGATACCGGACAGAAGGTTCGACATCCCCGCAGACGACACCCTCGACTGCGAATCCAAAATCCAAGGAGCGGCGGACCACCCCAGGGAAGTCAGCAGTGTCAGGATCGAAAGCCAGAAAGCCCACTGGCGCGGCCGGAAACCCTCATTGAAGAGGAACTCGCCAAGCGCCATCAGTGCAAAGACCAGCACCATCCCAAACAGCCAGCCACCGCCGCGGTAGCAGATCCAAAGGACCACGGGAATTGCCAGGGCCGCCACAATGAGACGCGCCGCCAGGTTCTTGCTCATCGGCGTTCCTTGCCCACTTTGCCAAACCGCCTCTCTCGCTTCTGGTAATCGATTATGGCTTCAAACAGTTCTTCGCGGCCGAAATCAGGCCAGAGAGTATCGATTATATGAAGCTCCGTATAGCTGGTTTGCCACAGGAGGAAATTTGATATGCGCTTTTCCCCCGAAGTCCTGATGAGCAGATCGGGATCGGGCAGATCGGCCGTATACAGAAAACCGGCAAAAAGCTTCTCGTCAATATCGTGCAGTTGCAGCATGCCGGCCTTCACCGTGCTGGCAATGGCCTTGACGGCGTCGAGGATCTCGGTGCGACCTCCGTAGTTGAGAGCCAGGTTCAAGACCAGACCCTTGTTGTTCCGAGTCTTTTCAACCGCTTCCATAATGGCCTTGCGTCGGCTGGGCGAAAGGCCGCCGATACGACCGGTAGTGATGAGCTTCACATCGTTTTTCAACAGCTCGTTCATCTCGCGTCGCGTGGTCCTGGTCAGCAGGGACATCAGCGCCGCTACTTCTTCTCGAGGTCGTTTCCAGTTCTCAACCGAGAACGTATAAAGCGTGACGTACTTGATCCCGATCTCACCAGCCGCCCGGACAACTTCCTTGACCGCCCGTACACCCGCTTCATGCCCGAAGGTGCGGGGCTTGTTGCGCATTGCCGCCCAGCGACCATTACCGTCCATGATTATGGCCACATGCGTTGGAACCCCTCCGGAGTGGGCGAGTATTGTTTTTTTGAGCTTCGATTCCATACTTGTCATGCCGCTAAAGCTATCAAGCGCACGGCAAAATGGCAAGAGCTAATGGGCAACGACATGAGACAATGGTCAGGCAACCACCGATGTGGGATCGCTTAAAGCGTCATTCCGGGCGCGTCGCTTAGCGATAGATCGTGATGTTCTCAATACCGGTCTCGAGACGGTAATCGTCGGTGGAAAAGACCCCCTGCCTGGCGCCCACTTCCCAGATCGAGTCCGGTAATATGTACCCCTCGACCTCCACCAGACGGTATGAGCGCGAGAATCTCTTGTAGCCTGGTTTGTTCGAATAAAAGATATACAGCCGGCAAAGGAAATACCGCTCCCTGTCTATCAGCGCCAGACCCACCGGACGCGGGTCACCAGCCGAGTCGGTGTCGAAACCAATGGCCAAATATGACCCGCCGGTATCGTGGGGGAAGAAGTTGAAGTGATAATCCTCACGAAAGACGTTGGGAACCAAGAAACAAACATCGTTTGTCCAGGTTGAGGCGGCTATCCTTGTTCGCTGGGAATCAAGACTACCGAAACTGAAGTAGTAGTCGGCAACCGTTGAGTCGGTCTTTTCGATCTGTCCTCGCTTGCCCACTTCCTTGTAGTAGGTTCTCGCCGTGAAAGAGTAGCTCAACCCGCGTTCTACCGGGTCGCGGGCCGCAGTAACATCGGCTGCGCGTTCACAGTAGAACTGTAGTACCGGGTCCGCTGCCTGAGCCGAGTCATCCACAACTGCAACCAGGACGGTGACCAGACCTGCCAAGAAGCAGACACCCACCCGCGTCACAGAGACATGGTACTTTTCTGTTGACATCTCCCGGTAAATATACGTAAAATAGGTAGGGTTGCCAACAGGGCTTAGGTTCCGACTTGAGAACCATCACATCCTGACACAGCCGGATCCGTTGGCAGCCGAGGCAGCAAGGGGGGTACTGAAGTAAGGAAAACGGAGGTAGACAGATGTTAGTCAAGGAACAGTTGAAGACGCGCAAGAAGAACGTCATCACGATCACGCCCGAGGCCGGTATCATTGAGGCAATGGATGTCCTCATCAGCAACGAAATCAGTTGCCTTCCTGTGTCGGGCAAATCGGGCGAACTGGTAGGGATCGTGAGCGACAAGGATATCTTTAAGGCCATCTTCGAACATCAGGACGGCTTCTCGGGCATCAAGGTACGCGAGTTGATGGTGACCAACCTGATAATCGGCGTTCCGGATGATGAGATAGACTACATTGCCGGACTGATGACCAAGAATTATATCCGCCACGTGCCGATCATGGACCAGCAGAAGCTGGTGGGTCTGATCTCGTCCGGTGACGTTGTCAAGTGCCAGCAAAAGCGCATGGAAATCGAGAATCGGTACCTGAAGATGTACATGGAGGGCACGCATCTCGGGTGAGACGCGGTACTCTGCCTGCAACACACAGAAGTCATCACACGGTCTTTCCATACTCGCCTGGGCACGCGGTCTTTTGCCTATCCATGAAAAAACCCGAGCGGAACGCCCGGGTTAAGGTATGAAATCTCCGGTCATTCCGGCCTTTCAGACCTCCATGACTTCCTTTTCTTTCCTGGCCAGCAAGTTGTCAATATCCTTGATGGCCTCGTCGGTGAGTTTCTGAGTTTCAGCCAGGCCGTCTTTTTCCTGGTCCTCGGAGAGCTCTTTGTCTTTCTGGGCCTTCTTGATTTGCTCGTTGGCATCGCGGCGAATGTTTCTCACCGCCACGCGGCCATCCTCAGCAACATTCTTGCAGTGTCGAACCAGTTCCTTTCGCCGTTGCTCATTGAGCGGAGGAATCGGAATCCTGATGGTCTGCCCGTCAACCTGCGGATTCAGGCCCAGATCCGCTCTTTGGATACTCTTAACGATCTCCGACACGGTGGCCTTGTCAAAGGCCTGGACAACGAGCAGGCGCGGCTCCGGCGAAGCTATGGTGGCTACCTGGTTCAGCGGAACCTGAGTCCCGTATGTTTCCACGCGGACAGTGTCAAGAAGATTGATCGTGGCCTTGCCCGTCCTCACCGCACTGAACTCCCGCGACATCGCTTCCACGCTCTTTTTCATGCGCGCCGTGGTTTCCTTGTAAAGTGTCTCCAACATATGAGTACCTCCTAATAGTACCAG
>JAGLXI010000078.1 GCA_023132995.1 Candidatus Zixiibacteriota bacterium
CCCAGGATTACTCGCTTGAGGTTCCCGGGTCGATTCAGATCAATAACCCTCACTGGAATGTGGTTGTCCATGAGCAGAGAGACCGCTGTGGAATCAATCACTCGCAGTCTTCTGGTCAGCACCTCCTGGTAAGTCAGGCGGGGAATAAACTCGGCGTCATCGTGCTTCCTGGGGTCCGCCGAATAGACACCGTCAACGTTCGTGGCCTTGATTACCAACTGGGCGCCGATCTCAGTGGCTCGAAGCGAGGCGGCCGTGTCGGTGCTGAAATAGGGATTGCCGGTGCCGGCAGCAAAAATCACGAGCCGGCCTTTTTCCAAGTGCCGGATGGCGCGCCTTCGTATGTAAGGTTCGGCGAAGTCCGAAAGATTCACCGCTGACATGACGCGCGTGAAGATGCCCATCTGCTCCAGCGTGTCCATCATCGCCAGGGAGTTGATGACTGTGGCCAACATGCCCATGTTGTCGGCGGTGACACGTTCCATGCCTCGTTCAGCCGCCTTCAGTCCCCGAAAGATATTCCCGCCACCGACGACAATCCCGACATCAACGGAAAGCTGCCTGATTTCCCCGATTTGCGAACAGATTGATTGAACCGTGGGCGAGTGGATTCCGAATTGATCGGGACCCATGAGCGCCTCGCCCGATACTTTGATCAGGACTCTCTTGAAGACCGCTGATTCGCCTTCTGATTCCATGTCTACTCACCGAGACGGAAACGAACAAATCGCTTTATATTGATGTTCTCACCCAGGGTGCTTATCATCTCCTTGAGAAGGTCGAGAACCGTCTTGTCATTGTCCCTGACAAACGGCTGCTCCAGCAGAACAATCTCGGCTATGTATTTTTCCAGTTTGCCGTCAACGATCCTGTCGACCACCTTTTCCGGCTTGTCCTCGTTGAGAGCCTGCTGGCGATAGACTTCACGCTCATTTTCGAGCAACGACTCGTCGAGATCTTCGCGGGAGACGCACACCGGGGCAATGGCTGCAATATGCATAGCCACGTCACGCGCAAAGGTGTTGAATTTCTCCGTGCGGGCAACGAAGTCGGTTTCGCAGTTTATCTCGACCATCACACCTAATTTGTCGCCGGGATGTACGTACGAGGCAATGACGCCCTCGGCCGTGACCCGTCCCTCCCGCTTGGCGGCCTTGGCTATACCTTTCTCGCGCAGGACCTTGACGGCTTTTTCGTAATCGCCGCCAGCTTCCGTGAGAGCCTTCTTGCAATCCATCATACCTGCCCCGGTTTTGTCCCGAAGCTCTTTGACCATCTTCGCACTTATTCCCATCGGTATCAACCCTCCCATCAGCCGATCTTGTCCTTGCCGACGTTTTCGCGGCCATGGTGAGTGTCGTCAGTAGCCGACGTGTACGTACGCATCTGGCCTTTGCGTTCCTCTTCGGCGGCAGCCTCGATCTCCTCTGTGGTGACCCTGTCTCTGGCCTCAATGGCGGCATCGGTCAACTGCCGGAAAATGATCCGTATCGACTTGATGGCGTCGTCGTTGGCGGCGATCGGGAAATCAATGGGGTCGGGGTCGGCGTTGGTGTCGACGATTCCTACGATCGGAATACCCAGCTTGGACGCCTCCGCAACTGCGATTTTTTCCTTCTTGGCGTCCACTATCACCACCAGCCCGGGAAGGACATTCATGTCTTTGATGCCACCGAGGACCTTGGTGAGCTTGGCGGCTTCGTGCTCAATCTTGGCACGCTCTTTCTTCTTGAATTTCTCCAGTGTGCCGTCCTGGCGCATGCGATCGATGTCCTTGAGTTTTTTCACGGAGTTCTTTATGGTGTCGAAATTAGTCAGCATGCCACCCAACCAGCGTTCGGTCACATAGAAGGCGCCGCAGCGTGCGGCCTCTTCGCCGACAACTTCCTTAGCCTGTTTCTTGGTGCCGACCATGAGGATTGACCTGCCCCGACCAATCACTTCACGTATCTTCTTCCTGGCCGTCTCCAGCGCGCTGACGGTCTTGTGAAGATCGATAATGTAGATACCGTTGCGCGCCGTGAAAATAAACGGCTTCATTTTGGGGTTCCAGCGACGGGTCTGATGCCCGAAATGCACCCCTGCTTTCAGTAATTCCTGGACTTCCGGTGAGATCATCTGTACACCCTGGACTCTGGTTAATCTTTGCCCCGGGGTCATCCCCGACCGGAACCCGGAAAAACCGGGACCGCCGATCAGGTCATCCGAGGCTGTTTATTTCCCCGCCGCCGCAGGGATGGTTTACTCCAATTAACGCTTGGAGTACTGGAAACGTTTTCGTGCCTTGGGCTGGCCGTACTTCTTGCGTTCTACCTCGCGGGAGTCGCGGGTCAGAAACCCGCCCCGACGCAAAGGCTGGTGAACGTCCGGGTTCATGGCAACCAGTGCCCTTGCGACGCCGAGCCGGATCGCTCCTGCTTGCCCCCTGATCCCGCCGCCGTTTGTGGTGCAGCGAACATCCAGACGCTCGGTCAGTTCGGCGACCTCCAGCGGCTCTCTGGCATGGGCTACGAGTGTCTCCCGGCACAGGAAGTCACTGATGGGACGACCATTCACCATGAAATTGCCTTTGCCCTCCCTCAGCTCCACTCTTGCCACGGAGCACTTGCGACGGCCAGTAGCAGAAAAGACAGTTTGTTCCATAAGCTCCAGTTTATGTTAAGGACTCAAGTTTCTCAGGTCTTTGCGCCCGGTGCGGATGCTCGGGCCCGGCGTAAACGTGCAGTTTCTTGATCAGCTTCCGTCCCAACCTGTTTTTGGGAAGCATCCTGCGAACCGCCATACTAAAGGCCAGTTCCGGTTTCTTCTGCATCTGTTGGGCGAATGTCACCTTTTTCAGTCCGCCCGGGTACCCGGAGTAGTGGTAGTAGGCAAGTTGTTGTGGCTTGCGGGTTCCGGTTACACGCATTGCAGAGGCGTTGATGGCGATGACACAATCGCCCGTGTCAAGATGCGGGGTGAACGTCGGCTTGTGTTTTCCTCTCAATATCGTGGCCACCTTCACAGCCGTGCGCCCCATAACAGCACCGTCAAGATCAACAACCCACCACTTGCGTCGGTCTCGGTCAATCTGTGGCATAAACGTCTTCATTTCAAACCCCAAAAGTCGGGTCCCAGGTTAAAAATAACTAACTTTTGAAAATACACATATCATCGGATTTGTCAACACAATCCTAAAGAAAAAGCGCACTTCCCGCAAACACCCTGCTGCGAGTATCGGCATATGCCGCAATAGCCTTAACCATACCGACTTAGCAATGCCGACACCAGGGGCGACACCGAATCTTCGGAACCGACCGAAAGAACCCAAACTTGCAGGATCGCTTAGCGCTGCCGAGAATCCGGGCCTGGATGTTCGTGTGCATGCTCCTTTTTGCTCTTCAGTTCCGGCGTCCCCCTTCCGACTATGCAGAAAAAGGATAATATCAGAAAGGTGCGCAAAGAAGTATGGAAACATATCTCGATCTGTTCGAAGGCGCAATAAGGAAGCAGGCTGAAATAGTCGGCGAAGAGACGGCTTTTCAGCAGGCTCAGAAAGCAGGCTTGGGCGTTTCGAGTGAAGGGCACATTGTAAGCTGCACCGGGAATCCTCAGGTGGTACTGCTGCGCCTGATCAAGTATTTCACTGCCGGTGGCAACATGATGGCCCTGGCCCAGTGTACACCCCTCATCAATGAACTGCTGGCGAATTACTCGGAAGACAAGGAGAAATCAGAAGAGCCGGAGTCTGTCAGCGATCCGTCTTAGTTCTCTTCAGCCTTAGTTTGTAGCGCTGGTCGAACGTCTTTCCCGGTGTGCAAACCCCGCAGGAGGCCATGCGGAGCCGTTTCTGTCGGGGGTACTCGCGCCCGCAATCAGGACATACATAGAGATAGCGGGGAGGTTTCCGAAGCGAGTGGTGTTCTCTGGCCCTCACCGAGGCCCCGACTCGCTGCGCCTCGGCCCGGAAGGCTGCGTTGTGTCGAAAATGCCTGATATGGATCATCTCATGCTTGAGAGTATCGGCGATTTCGGTGGGAAAAACCCGGTGGTACCTGCGACCGATCCTGATCAGCCTTTTCTCCGGAGTATAGGACCCGGCCGAGGTCATCCGATCCGAATACTCGACCTGTGTTTTGGGCAGACGCCCGTCAAAGTACATCCAGTTCAGCCGGTCGAACATGCGGCTTAACTCCGCTTCCTCCGGAAGAACATTGTCGGTCTGCGCGAACGTTTCTGATGACGTTGGCGGTTGGTTCCCCGAGTGCTGCCGGATTTTCGTATAGATTGTCGCCGGCGCCGGAGGCATAATTGTCTCCGGGCGGAACATATCGTAGTTCAGTGCCGCGAGCGCCTTCTTTTGGCTTCTGATCCTTCGCATAAATACCGACCAACAGTCTCTATACCTATCGGAAGAGGCATTATCAACCTTAAACAGTCAGCGCCGGGCGGATGTCCCGTCTGCCGCGTGAATAGAGACTCAGCCTCCGCCCTCACGCCTTCCGCCCGGCTTGATTCCGGTGTCGGTAACATAGCAGGTTATCAATTCGAAAGGCGTGACGTCGAAGGCCGGTGAGTAGACCGAGACCCCATGCGGAGCGGTACGGACGCCGAAGCCGCTGGTGACCTCATCGGGGGAACGCTGCTCGATGACAATTCCATCACTGCATTCCGTGGCGGCGTCAAAGGTCGTCGCAGGAGCCGCCACGTAGAAGGGCACCCGATGATGGTCGGCCAGTATGGCCAGGGAGTAGGTGCCGATCTTGTTGGCCACATCACCGTTTCGGGCTATGCGGTCGGCGCCGACTATGACATGGTCGACCTTCCCCTGTTTCATAAGCATTCCCGCCGTGTTGTCACAGATCAGAGTGACATCAATCCCCTCCTGCTGCAACTCCCAGGCGGTGAGGCGGGCGCCCTGCAGCAGAGGACGGGTTTCGTCGGCGTATACTCGAAGAGTCTTTCCCTGCTCGCGGGCGGTGTAGATGACGCCAAGCGCCGTGCCGATCCCCCCCGTGGCCAGAGCGCCGGCGTTACAGTGCGTCAGCACGGTGTCCCCGTCTGTGAGAAGCTCGGCCCCGTGCCTTCCGATTTCCAGGCACATGAGACGATCTTCCTCGTGGATCGCTTCCGCCTCGGCCCACAATAGGCTGAGTCTCTCGTCGACATCGTCGGTGGGCAAACTAGCGAGACGGTCGCAGACTCTGTCCACCGCCCAGGATAGATTGACAGCCGTCGGGCGGGCGGCTTTGAATTCTTCGGCGACGCCCCTAATAAACTCTATATCGGCCCGGCGCGCCCGGTCGGCAGCCACGGCCACCCCGTAGGCAGCGGCGATTCCGATCGCCGGCGCACCACGCACGTCAAGACGCTTGATGGCAGCTATGATGTCGCGGTGATCGTCCAGTTCAAGGTACTCCTCCTCCAGCGGCAGCTTGCTCTGAGCCAGAAGGACAAGCTTGTTGTCGACGCGTTTGATCGGCGTGAATCTCATATCGTACCTGTTTTCTGCCGGCGGTTACTCACCTGCTATCTGCAGAACAAGAGTACGCGTCCGGGGGCGATTGTCAAATTCCAGAAAGACCACCTGCTGCCACGTGCCGAGTGTCGGTTTCCCCCCCACGAAAGGCACCGTGATATCGGGACCGATCAGCGCCGCCCGCAGATGAGAGAAACCGTTACCATCATGCCAGGTCTCGTCGTGCTTGTACGAGCGATCAGACGGAACCAGCTTCTCCATCAATTCCGGCACGTCCTTCAGCAGGCCCGGCTCGTACTCAATCGTGGTAATGCCGCCGGTGGAGCCAGGGACAAAGACCGTGACCGTCCCGGATTCCAGACCCGAACCGCCGACCGCGTCGTTGATCCGCCCGGTGATGTCAACGATATCCCCCGAGCCGTGCGTCTTGAACTTTATTTCCGATGTCGTGATCACAAGCAATACCGCCCGGACTTGAGTTTGTTCAGGGCCTGCACCACGCCCAGAAGGACGAACATCTGGGACATCCGGCGCGACGATGGACATTCCAGCGTCCTATTCATAAAGGAACCTCTTCACTTTCTTGGTAGAGGTCTTCTCCAATTCTTCGAACCGCACGTCGAAGGCGGCGATCCGTTTGTACGAGGCGACTCGTTCGTTGACCTGGTGGACGACCTCGGCGATTGCCTTCGTCACGTGGTCCTCATCCGGCGGGCCGGGACGAGCTTCCGGTCCCTGTGCGACGGCGAATTGATCCATGTCCGGAACGATCACGGCCCGGACATCTTCCCCCTGTCGGCCTTCCTTGGGGCGGCCAAAAACCACAACTTCCAGAACGCAGTCCGACTCCAGGAGCTTTTCTTCCAGTTCCTCGGGGTAGATATTCTTGCCGGCGGCCGACACTATGATGTTTTTCCTGCGGCCGGTGATCCAAAGATGGCCTTTGTCCAACCGACCCAGGTCGCCGGTGTAGAGCCAGCCATCGACGATCAGGGCAGCCGTTTCCTGTGGATTGTCCCGGTAGCCGCGAGTGATGTTGTCCCCCCTGACGGTGATCTCGCCGATGCCTGCGGGATCCGGGTTGTGGATTCTTACCTGGACATTGTCAAGCGGCGGCCCCACAGAGCCGAACCGGACAGAGCCCGGGCGGTTGACGGAAACGACCGGGGAGGTCTCGGTCATGCCGTAGCCCTCCAGAAGGTCAAGACCGATCAGATTGAAAAAGCGCGCCATCTTGCGCGGCAGGGCTGCCGCTCCGGAGAAGAACATCCGCACACTACCTAATCCGGCGCGATCACGAACCGATCTGAACAGCACCCGCCCCCACCTGAAACCGACCGCCCAACCCAAACGGGACAGCCCATAGAGACTGTGGAACATCCACCTTCTCGGCCAGGGAGCCGCCTTGAGTTTGCGATTGAAGGAATGGTACATCTTCTCATACAGAAGCGGAACACCGATCATGATCGTCACCCGGTTGTGGGCGATGTCCTCCCGGACTTCCTTTGACTTCATTGATCGGGCATAGACAATCGTTGCCCCGGACGTTAACGGTGTCAGGAATCCGCAGGTGGCTTCGAACGTGTGATGCAGTGGAAGCAGCGACAGGGCAACGTCGGTGCTGTCGATGCGGAGCATCCTGCTGAAACCTTCCAGGTTGGCCAGGATGTTGCGGTGTGTCAACTCGACCGCCTTGGGAGCGCCGGTAGTGCCGGAAGTGTATATTACGGAGGCCACCTCGGCGGGCGGTCGTTGCGACTTCGGGGGATTGTCCGGCATCAATCGCGTCCAGCTTTGCGGTGAGGATTCGTCAAACGAGAAGATAGCGAGGTCGTCACGCAGTTCTTTCAGTTGTCTCTCGAACAGGCCGCTGGTGAACGTGGCTCTGAGCCCCGAATGATGAACAATATGGCCAATTTCCTCCGGTTTGAGATTGGCGTCAATCGGGATGACGGTGCCTCCGGCGGCAAGGATCGACAAATATGCAATCGACCACTGGGGACAGTTCTCGCCGATGAGACCAATGCCGGGGCCTTCAGCCGTTCCCTCGCGCACGAGGCCCGAGGCCAGACGTCGCGCCAGATCGAGCGTCTCGGCGTAGCTGTACTTCGGCCCTTTGCCTCCATTCCCAACGAGCGCCGGGTGATCCGGCTGCCGCATTGCAATCAGCTCAAAAGCTGCAAAAAGGTTGGGTGGATCGGTGTACGGATTGACCGCAGACGAACTCATACCGCAATTTAGAGCCTGATTCGGCGATTGAAAAGAGAAAAGTGACTCTCTCGCGTGGCACCGTGAGCGAGTGGGTTCATACCACCCAGTTCTTGACAAATCCTTTGTTACAAGGTAACTTAGGGAAAGTACAGTGACTGCCGCTGACGGCCGGGACGCACAGCCCCGCTAAAAGTCCGGCGATATCGGGAAGAATCGCCAGACTAAACAGTATTAGTCCGGCAGCCGTTAATAGCAGTAGAACCGGTGGGTTGTTAATTGGAGCGAGAGATAAGTTATGACACGTGGAACAATTTACTCAATGTTGACGATGATAGCTCTTCTGTGTGGGATGGCAGCCGCACCCGGGTGTTCGAGCAAGGGGGCTGAGTCCTCCACAGATGAGCCGCGCCGAATGCCAGCCAACCTGACGGCGTCCGAGAGACAGCTCTGTGAGAGTTCGGCTGGGTTCGCCATAAGACTCTTCCGAGAGATAGTAGACGCGGAGCCGGAAGACTCGAACATCTTCATCTCTCCCCTGTCAGCATCGATGGCCTTGGGTATGACGCTGAATGGCGCCGGTGGCGAAACGCGCGACTCCATGCAGTCAACCCTGCAACTGACCGGCCTGACGCTCCCGGAGGTCAATGAATCCTACCAGGGGCTGATCGACGTGCTGACCCATGCCGACGACGACGTAAAGTTCCAGATTGCCAATTCAATCTGGTATCGCTTGGGTCTGCCTGTGCGGGAGACGTTTATTGACCTGAACAAGAGCTATTTCGATGCTCTGGTTACCGAACTGAATTTCGCACTTCCGGGAGCAGCCGATACGATCAATTCGTGGGTCGACGCCAACACCAACGGCAAGATCCCCACCATTGTCCAAAAACCGATATCCCCGGACATTGTCATGTTCCTGATAAATGCCGTGTATTTCAAGGGCGCCTGGACCACTGAGTTCGACGAGGAACTCACGCGCGACGCCCTGTTTACTCTTACCGACGGCTCCGAAGTCCCGTGTCGCATGATGTATCAGGAGGGTGATTTCGCCTCTTACCACCATGATCTGTTCGATGCGGTCGACCTTCCCTACGGCGACGGTTCGTTTCGCATGACGCTTTTTCTACCAGGATCGGGGATCGCTGTGAATGATCTGGCCGCGCAGTTCACCGATGACAACTGGGCGGAATGGATCGGCAATCTGGAGGAAAGACCTATCAACCTGGGGCTGCCCCGGTTCAAGTTTGACTACAAGATCAAGCTCAACGACGTTCTCGCAGCCATGGGGATGGGGATTGCGCTGACGCCCGGCGCGGATTTCAGCAACATGGTCGAGGGAGGCGGAGTGTGGATAGACAAGGTCCTGCAAAAGGCGTTTGTCGAAGTCAACGAAGAAGGTACCGAAGCGGCTGCGGCTACGGTTGTGGTGGTTATTGAGTCGGCGCCGCCTGCCGTGTGTTTTGACCGCCCGTTTATTTTTGTAATCAGAGAGAACGTATCCGGAGCCATCCTCTTCATGGGACGAGTGATGGAGCCGATTTACAATTAGAGCGCAGGTATGCGCACAATGGCAACATGCGGGATTGAGAGCCTGATAACCGCGAGAATAACAGGAGGCAGATCATGCCCAAAGAGACCTACCGATTACTGATTGCGCTGGTCGCTTTGCTTTGCCTTGGATGTTCGGACAAGTCGGTCGACCCACCTGATCCGGATCCACCCGAACCACCGTTTGCAAAGGCGAGTGCGGCTGAAAAATCGCTGCTCAACTCCAGCACGAGCTTCGGCCTGAACCTCTTTCGCGAGATCGTAGATGATGCGGAGGCGGCTGACAATCTGTTCATTTCGCCCTTGTCGGTATCTGTGGCTCTGGGGATGGCTCTCAACGGCGCCGACAGAGCGACTCTCGACTCGATGCGCTCCACACTCGAAATGGCCGACCTGAGCATGGAGGATATCAACGAGTCGTATCGAAACCTGATCAGTCTCCTGGTGCAGGCCGATCCCCAGGTGATGCTTGAGATTGCAAATTCAATCTGGTATCGCGACGGGCTGCCGGTAGAGAACGAGTTCATCGATCTGAACAAGACGTTCTTTGACGCCTTGGTCACGCAAATGAAATTTAGCGACCCTGCCGCCGCCGACATTATCAACGCCTGGGTCAATGAGAAGACTCACGGCAAGATCCCGGAGATCGTCGATAACCCTATTTCACCAGAGTTGGTAATGTTCCTGATCAATGCCGTCTACTTCAAGGCGACATGGACCGCGGAATTCGACGAGAGCGCCACCCACGACGCACCCTTCACCCTGCCCGATGGATCTAATAAGCCGTGCCGGATGATGGCGCAAGACGGTGATTTCTC
>JAGLXI010000079.1 GCA_023132995.1 Candidatus Zixiibacteriota bacterium
TCGGTGTCGACTCGGTGGCTTCGCAGTTCAATCTCGGCAACTGGGAAAACTGGACGGCAAGTTTCGCTATCCGGGAGGGTGATCTGTATCTGCCCAGGTTCAGGTTCTCATACGAGCTTACGCTGAACCAGGCCCTGATGGCGCTTGGCATGGGAATCGCCTTTGATCCGCGTGAGGCGGACTTCACGCGCATCTGTCCCGACTTGTTCATAAGCGAGGTCAAGCACAAGAGTTTCGTCGAGGTCAACGAGGAAGGAACGGAGGCAGCCGCGGTGACTTCCATCGGTTTCGGTATCGTCTCCATACCGCCGGATAAGTTCATCATGCACGTTGACCGGCCGTTCCTGTTTGTGATCTGGGAGCGGGAGTCGGGGGCAATCGTTTTCATGGGCCGTGTTGCCGATCCGGTGTACGATTGATCGGCAGCTTGAATGCCCGTTGCAAGGAGGTAGATCGTGATGAAGATTATTGCACGACCGCTGACCGTGCTGACAACCTGCCTGTGCCTGTGCTGTTCACAGGGTACGACGGTGTCGAACGATCCCCCACCGCCCGCGCCGTCATTCGCAAACCTGTCGGCTGCTGAACGAAGCCTGACTTCCGCCGGTAGCGTCTTCGGCATGGAACTGTTCCGCGATATCGTCAAGCACGAACACGCGGATTCGAATGTGTTCATTTCGCCGTTGTCGATCTCGGTGGCACTGGGCATGACCGCCAACGGGGCCGTGGGCGAAACGAGGGAACAAATGTACACAGCGCTCCAGTTCCCGGAGTTGACGCCGTCTCAAATCAACGAAGCCTACAAGAACGTTATAGAAATCCTTCCTCAGGTCGACCCGGAGATAGCCATTTCGATAGCACAGTCAATCTGGTATCCGCCGTGGGTATCGGTTCAGCCGGAGTTCATCGACCTCAGCCGCGACTATTTCAGCGCCCTGGTGAGGGAACTCGATTTCTCCATGCCCACCGCCAAGGACACTATCAACGCCTGGGTGGCCGGGGAAACCAACGACAGGATCCCGGAACTGCTTGAAGATCGCATCCATCGGGATATCATTATGATTCTCGTCAACGCCATCTACTTCAAAGGCGCTTGGATGTATCCCTTCAACCCGGATTCGACGGCGGACGATCAGTTCATTCTCGCCGACGGCTCACAGGTTGCCTGCCGAATGATGAACAGGCTCGGCAACGTTGGGTATTTTTCCGACTCGCTGTTTGACGCGGTGAATCTTCCGTATGGCAACGGGGATTTCTCGATGGCGGTATTCCTCCCTCAACCGTCACTGAGCACAACGGAGTTGGCCGAGCAATTCACCGAGACGAACTGGTCCGAGTGGGTCCTGCGCTTCTATGAGGAGCGGGTCATGCTGGAGTTTCCCAGGTTCAAGATTGAGTACGGTACCGGCCTCAATGACTACCTCAGGCGTCTGGGTATGACCCTTCCGTTTGAGCCATCGGCGGATTTCAGCAACATGTTTGCAGGCGGCGGCGGTTGGATCGACACCGTCATCCACAAGGCGTTTGTCGAAGTGAACGAGGAAGGCACCGAAGCTGCCGCGGCTACGGCGGTGCTGATGGAGAGATCGGGGCCGACCGCGTTTCGGGTCGACCGTCCGTTCATCTTCGTAATCTGGGAGCGGCAGACCGGGACGATTCTCTTTATGGGCAAGGTTGCCAGACCGGTAAACGATTGAACGGGCTGGTAGTGCAAAAACGAACCGGGTAGCGCGCCGTCGAGACTACCTGCTCCCTTCCTGGGGAATCAAGTTGTAGTCACTGATCGTAACCGAATGTCGCCTCTCGCCTGTTGACGTTACAACGTGAATCTCGACTACGAACGGCAAATCCGGCACATAGTGGAAACTGTAGTTGTTATCTCCCACATCACAGTTGGGATTGTTGGAACTCCACCAATAGTCCAGGTAGCCGAATGTGCCGCATTTGTACAGGTCATACTCGCCGACTACATTGGTACCCGTCATGTAGACACGAGTGGCACCCTTGGCATAGGCTTTGATATTTAACCACCAGGTTTCGGCGCTTTGCTCCCACCTGTTCAGCGATACCGTCACGTATTCAAAATCCTCCTTGTCCATTTCACACGACAATGTACCCGAACCTTGACCGCCTGCATCGTCTGAATAAGTCCAGGCCCCTCCGAACTGCATGACGGTATTGGAAGAAAAACTGCCCTGACAAACAATCGTGGATGTCTCTTCATTGCTATAATCATTTACATGAACCGAGAGGAGAGTTCCGCTGATGTTGCCTTCTTTGGTGACAGTGAGCGTCCCACTTGTCGAGATAACGCTGTCCGGCCCCAACATATTGATGAAATTGCCCAGCGAATCAAACACAAAGCCGCTCATTACCTCGCGAGTACCGTCATCATCGTCTATGGTGATAATTCCAAGCCATGTTCCTTCAAGGTCTTTTGAAGAGTAGTCTGTTACCGGGCCATTGGGGTCGTTGTCCCCGTCACACCCTGACGCAATTAGAACGACTCCCACAAATACAACGAGTAGTAACTTCTTCATGCTCAAACCTCCAGTATAATGGTCCCTGCCGTTGCCGATACAATCACATCAATATACTGCAGACGCAAGGAACGTCAACGGGATCCGCGCTTGCGCCCGGCGCCGCCATCACATCAGGGCGTCACTCCGGGAACAGCCATTCGAGCAATTTCGCCATTGCCCGGGGTTCCTTATTGATGATATCGGAACCGTGATCTCCACCTCGGAACATGTAAAGCATGAAATGCTCCTGGTTGATCTCCATGAGGTCCATCGAGGATTCGGCCGTGTATTTGTCCTCGGTGGCCGCAAAAATGTACCCCTTACCACGGAAGGCCTTCGCCGCCTCGGCGGGTCGCATTCCATGGTAGTTTTCACCCGGGGACAACATCACCACGGTCGAGACGCCCGGCATGATCGCGCTGAGCATGATTGCCGCGTTGGCGCCGATAGAAGCCCCGATCACGATGATGTTACTATTGTCAATAGCCTCGCCGTGTTCAGCCAGAAGAGCATCCACCATCGCTTTGACATCAGCGGGGAATTTGGCAAACCCCGCCGTGTCCAGACTGCGCCAATGGAGAGTATCAAGCCCGCGAACCACCGACTCGCCGTGACCTCGCAGGTCAAAGCTCAGCAGATGCGGCATGAGCTGCTCGGCGCGGGATGTATCGGCGTCTCTGTATTCTCTGATGGCCCGGATGAAAGGATCGTAGCTCTCGTGCGTGTGAGCCATCATCGGCAG
>JAGLXI010000008.1 GCA_023132995.1 Candidatus Zixiibacteriota bacterium
GGCCTGGCGGCGGCTGTTCTCCCGATCAGCGTCGGTCCAGAGACTGTCCGCTTTCTCGATATAAGCCTTGTCATCGGGCGGCTCCGGCTCAGGGAACGTAGAGGGGTCAAACTCGGCCGTGATGAACAGGTAGCGGTTCTCGGCGGGCCCGGTGGTCTGTTCCTGCGCGTTCTCATCGCCGCCGGCCGTGACGGCGTCACCTCTCCCGTAGACTACCTCACCGAAGCGGAGAGTGTAGACCACGCCGTCTTTCGTGAAGACCTCGATCTCACCTTCGTTGGACAGAAGCTGGCCGTTCCGGGAAAAGTAGAATCCCTTGCTGGAAAGCGACACGGCGTCGGCCTGAGAAATGGACTGTGTACCACCATCTCTGGCCAGACCGGCGGAAAGACCCGGTGGTTTGGGACGCACGCCGACTATCGTCAGTTCATCAAGTGTGGTCAGCATCCCTTCCATGTTGGCCGAGTCGACTTTATGGTCGCGGGACATTTTGTCTGCGCTCCAAACATCACCGTCTCGCGACAAGACAAAGTAATCACGCTGATCGACACTGCGCGTCCGCTCGTTGATTGAATAGTCCTTAATGGCAACCTTGTCGATGCGATGCTTCTCGGCTTTGAGCAGGTCGATCTCGATCCAGTCTTCGAACTTGGTCGAGATATCGACATCGATCCGTGAGGAATAGACGCGGTTCTGATTGGGGACGCGGACGAACCGAAACCCATGTCGTCCCTCCACTTCCCCGCCTACGATCAGGTCGGCCAGGACCCGGTCGCCGGCGCCTTTTATCGTGACGCGCTTGCCGCGACCCGGTATGCCGGCGGTCTCGTCAAGCGGATTGATGACTCCAAGCCGCTCGTGGTCGGAGACGTTATCGCTGCGGAAATCGTCCTTGCCGATATCAATCACGCCCGCAGCCGTCTTAGCCAGACGTTCCTTTCCATCGGCAGGGTAGTCATGATGGGACGGGATGGTCCAGCGTCCGTTGCGGAAGGTGACTTTGAACGGGCGGGCGGCAGCCGTGGTCTCGTCGAAATCGATGACCTCGAGAGTAGTCGCCTCGTTGGGGTCGGTGAAATCCGGGAAGAACACTTCTCCCTGATCCAAAAACGCGTCCGGGGTGATCCTTTTAGGCGCCGTTATGAATGCCAGCAGCATGGCAACCAGGGCGACCGCCACGTATGTAATGGTTTTCTTGGTTTCCAGCATGATTTAGCTCCTCAACCTTCTGGCAGCCAGAGCGCCTTCGCGCTCGCGTCGACGCCGCTTGATGAAGATCATCACTCCCATAACGAACACCGGTATCGGCGGCAGCAGTACCGCCATCGTCTTGATGCGGGTCTGGATGCGACGCACGGCGCTCTCCATTTTCTCTTTGGAGGCGGTTATTGCAGCCGCCTTGCGCTGCCCGATACTTGTCTTGAGAGCCTCAAGGCGCCGGTTCTCGACTTCCTGAAGGTTCTGAGCCATGATATTCTTGGCCTGCGCATCCAGGTCCGGCCGATCACGAACCTCGGCTACTTTCTCGTTGAGCCTTTGCTGGGCCTCGGACAAAGCCTGCTGAGCCTCGTTTTCGGCGTCCTTTTCCTCCTTGATGCGCCGCTCGACAAAACCGCGCGTCTGCGCTTCAACCGATTCCAGTATCCGGTGCTTAGCTCTTTTCTTTCGCAAGTCGATGAAGGAATCATCACCGACCAGGAGGTCCATGCAGTTGAGGAAGAAACTGACGTTGTCGAAATTGTAACTTCCGATGCCACGCTCTCTGATCTGGAAGAATTGCTCCGAGATGAAATCAAGATCGCTGATGACCGTCACGTGAACGGAGTGCGCCTCGGCGCCTGGCTCACCCAGCTCATCGGGAATCGCGCTGCCACGGACTGTGGCCGCCAGGGTATACACCTCCCCCGACGGTACTCGCCGCGCGTGGCGGTTAAGGGAATAGCCCATACCGAAGTATCCGCGCTGCACAAGCTGGTTGAAGGGCAGCACCCCGGAAATGCGTCCCGTGCGGACCAGCGGCTCAAATTCGAACTTGCTCGCGACCGACTGGTAGAGAAATCCCGGATAGAGCAACACCAGTTCCTGCAACCCGGCGCTGGCGGCATTCTGTTCGTTGAAGGCGTCAACCGTCTCGTTGCCGGCGCCGACAAAAACGATCTCCGGCTGCAACTGCTGCAGATCAGGATGCGGGTTGTACGTATCCCAAGTCACCTGCATCGAGTTCCAACTCACGCCGATATCGGTCATGAAAGCGCCGATATCCCCCTTGGGTTCCGGCTGCTGCGTCTGATTGCGTTGGAACGGGTTCTGATTGGCTCCGCTCGGAAACGCCGGCGACAGACCGATATTGACCACCGGTAGAGGGTCCACCAGTAGCAGGGTCGGATTTCCGGCCAGGATATAATCTTTCAGGTTGTCCATCTCAGCTTGAGAGAGCGATGACGGCAGGGCGACCAGGAGTCCGTCAAGCTGTTCGGTAATCGGCTCGGTAACCGAGACCTGAACGATTTCATACTGCTTCTCAAGTTCGCTCACCACTTTCCACGAAGGCTGGTTGGACATGGTCTCGTAATCAAATCCGCCAAAGAGTTTGGCGGAGGTTGCTACGACACCGACTTTCTTCCGGCTTGTCTTGGCAGCCACACGGATGGAGCGAATCAGTTCGTACTCAACCGGCAAACCGCGATCGAAAAACGGAATCACCTGTTCATTGATGCCGGAGGTAAAGGCGATACCCATGAAGACGTGCGTGGGTTTGGATCTCGCGGCGCCGCCCCAGGCCACTTCTCGGGGCATAATGCCAAATTTCTCCCGCGCGTTCCGGGCTTCATCGGTAAACGGCTCGGTGTTATGGATCAGCACCTGCACTTTCCCGCCTCCGATGGCGGATATTTCGTCCAATTTGCCGATCAGATTGGCCCTTGTCTCCACGAGTTGACGCGGCACCTCGGGACTAATGAAGGCTTGGATCAGAACCGGCCGGTCGTCGGGAAGGTCCCTGATGAGCTGCTTGCTCTCAGGGGAGAGCGAATGGAGTTGCTCCGCTGTGGCATCCACTCGCAGGACCGACCAGCCGAGAATGCTGTTGAGGCTTATCACGGCCACCGTCAGTGCCACCGCCCTGACCAGGTGGTGCAGCCAGAACTTGTAGCCGCCCGCCTCCGCCGGCCAGTGTCGCCGACCGAGAATGATCACATTCAGGTAGAGGGCGACAACAGCCACCGAACAGAAATACAGCAACCCGGAGAAACTGATCACGCCTCTGGCGAAGTCGCTGAAATGATCATGAACACCCAGCGGCCCAAGCCAGGTCTGTAACCAGTCACTCAACACCCACTGGGATGAATTGACGAACAGGAAGAACGAGCAGAATACAGCGCCCAACACGAAACCCACCGTGGTGTTGGCCGTCATAAGCGAAGCCAACATCCCCACTGCCAGAAGGGCGCCGCCGATCAGCCAGTAGCCCAGGTAATTGGCAAACATCAGGCCGATATCGGGGCTGCCGAGCCAGAAGAGCACGATCACGTGACTCAACGACAAGATCAGCGAGGCAGTGTAGATGCCCAGCACCGCCAGGTATTTGCCCAGCGTCACCTCAAGGTCGGTGGCGGGCAGAGTCAGCAGCAATTCATCCGTGCCCTGTTTGCGTTCCTCAGCCCAGACTCCCATCGTCAGAGCCGGGACGAACAACAGGAGCA
>JAGLXI010000080.1 GCA_023132995.1 Candidatus Zixiibacteriota bacterium
GTCCACGTGAAGTCACCTGTGCCGTCGACGTTGTCCGTAAAGCCCGCGCCGGTGGGAAGGGTCGAAGTCAAAAGCATAGGGGTCGTGCCGTCAGGATCAGATGCGGAGACACCAAAGGTCAGCAGCATATTCTCGCTGGTCCACTGCTGGCCGATGGAATCCAGAACCGGGGCCTGGTTGCCGGCCTCAGTCACCGTGATCGTCGCCGGATCGGAATCAAACAGCAGGCTGGGATCGGTGGCCCTGAAAGTGATCGTCTCACTGCCGTTCCAGGTCGGCGAGGGGGTGGTGATCGTGGCTACTCTGTTCGTAATATCAACCAGCAGCTCTGTGTTGCCGGCGTACGTCCAGGTCATCTCAGCGTCAGTATTGTCAACGTCTGAGACATAGTCATCGAGACTTATTGTCGCAAAGCTGGAACCCTCGGCGATGGTCTGATCGGGAATGTCGGAGACCACCGGCGCGTCGTTGGCCGCTGAATTGCCGACACATAGGAACGCCACGGCAAACGTCGCAAGGCGCAGTGAGCAGGTAACATTGCTTTTCATCTCGTTCCCTCCTGCTGTTCGGCGTCTGTCTCCACTGCCGTCATCAGCTTGGCCGCAATGGCATCAGAATCCCAGAGCGTGTGAGCGCCTGACACCTGTTCTTCCAGCTTAAGGGAAACACGAGCCGACAACAACCCGGCCACCTTCTCGTTCTCACCCTCGCGAGTGACCAGAACAAGATCACTGGTAGCCCGAAACACGCGTACGAAGACCTTGGAGTAGCCAGCCTCACCCGGATACTCCTGCTCCAACTGATGGAGCTCTTTGGCAATACCGGCGGATCCGATCGCAACAGCGCGGTATTCGCCGTTCAGATAGCCCACAGTCAGGATGCAACACGGCTCGCCTTCATGAGTTGCCTGAAAGAACCACATCGATGTCGGTTCGAGCATACTCGAGAGTTTGCCGACCGGACTTCCGGCCGATGATGCGAAATCAACGGTATAGACTCTGTGAGCGGTGCCAAGCGAGATGTCCTCGAGATTGATGCCGTCCGGAATCCCGTATTGCGCGAAGTCCTCAGGCGGAATGGTCCGCAGAAAAGGCATCAGACCGCTGTGTGCGACCCTGAGTATATTCTCCGGTACAGGCTTGTCAGCGTCTGGATTCTGCGCCGTCATACCAGTGCCCGGAAGAAGGACAAGGAGGAGCACGGTAGCCAGGACAGGCAGAATGTGTGAAACTGACGGTCTTGCCATCTTGAGCGACATTAACACTCTGTGCATTTGATACCTCCAAGCGTGTTATGTGGAAAGTTATCTCTCTGCCAATATTCTCCTGCATCCAATTCCGTCAACAGCCGGCAGTAGTCCACCGTGGGCTCAACTACCGTGCGCACCTCTGCAAGGACACCTGTCGTCGTGGGGTTCGTATGGTGCCCTGCGCTGATTGTCCGAACCGGATGAATGTCATAGTCGTCTCTGCCGCACGGAATGTGGATTTGCGACTGCTCGACGTCGCCACAGCGACCCGTAGCACTGGCATAGTAGGAATGCTTCGGGTTCTTCATCGATACCTTTACTGCTGGACAAGTAGACTCTCCTCTAACAATGTAGCCGGAAAGGGCGGATTGTCAAGGGGAAACCGACCCACAAATGCCCTGATACTCAAGGGCTTATCAGTTCCACGGCACGGCTACTGTGACCCCATTCGATAATCTCTCGAATGGTAAGAAACGCACGAAAAAGTCTATGTACACAAGAAATGATTACCCCGATGTCACGCTGCAGACGAGGGGCTCAGGGTGACAGGGGGGGATTATCGAGGTGAGGGAGGATGAAATTGGCGCGGTCGCGGGCTGAACCCTTTTGCCTGCACCGGTAGCGCCCTCGCCCACAAAAAAACTCGTGCTTTTGAATATCCGGGTACGTATCATGTACTAATACTGTGACAGTAAATCGTAAGTTTGGAAATCAACAGACAAGTGTGCAGCGACGCCGTTCAACAACCTGAGCAGGCGGCAGCACGGAGGTAAGTCAGGATGGAACCAAATCAACAGTCGGGACCCGAAAGCATCGAAATGACATCCGGGGCAGTATCTTCATTTCGCGGGCTGGTGGAAATATTCTATCAGCCCGCGGCGTGGTTTGAGAAGCTCCGGTACAATCCCAAGATTTTGGTACCATACATTGTCTTGGCAGTGCTGACAGCTGGGATGTTCCTTGCCCTCGGCGATCTCCTCGTTGAAATGCAGATGCAGTCGCCGCAGTTTCAGGAGCAACTAGAGAGGGGATCAATATCGCCCGATATAGTGTCGATTATGTGGATTTCGGCAGTGACCCTCGGTAGTATAACAATGCTGTTGGCCCCCTTGGTGGCCGCATTGCTGGTGCTGTTTTGGGGTAATGTGGTTCTTGCCGGGAAGGCGTCGTTCAAATCATTGTTATCGGTGATGTTATACGGCGAGATCATCTTCGCCGTCGGTAACCTACTTGTTGTGCCGCTGGCTCTTGCCAAGAAGAGCTTGGCGGTTGGGGTGAATCTGGGTGTGCTGGTGGCCGAACGGGGCGTGCAGGATGTTCTGTACACAGCCTTGTCCAAGATAGATCTGTTCATAATATGGGAAATAGTCGCTATCGGCATTGGTCTGTCGATAGTGTATCGTTTGCCGCGCAACAGAGGATATCTGTTGTCAGTCTTGTCGATGGGATTGCTCTCGGTGCTGGCGGTCGCGGGTGCAGCTATAGGTTCACTCTTTTGATGCCTGTCCGGACTTGGACAGAAGTAGATTGACCAAAGCGCTCCTGGTCAGCATCGTAATCATCTGACTACTCGTGTCCACATTGGGATGATTGCGCACAGGTGACCTTTGTCGTCTGACGGTTCGCGGACAAGTGAAGTTCCCGGGACTCGGTTGCCTGCAATATGAGGTGACGTGTCTGATTATACCCTATTTCCCAACCCCCGTGGTTACGTTATTCGTGGGGCAATCCGCTGGTGCGCAAATATCCGAATCTCCTTGCCAAATTGGCCCTTTTGGCCTATATTTAATCGAAATGGGCTGACTAATGACGTAGGGGTTTATTATGCGGTATTCAATTTTGGTAATTGTAGGGGTGCTGTGCTGCGTGACGGCGTTTGGGGCCACGATTCATGTGCCCGGTGACCAGCCAACGATTCAGGCGGGGATTGATGCGGCCGTAAACGGCGATACTGTGCTGGTGGCGAACGGCACGTACACCGGCGACGGAAATCGCGACATTGACTTTGGCGGCAAGGGTATTGTCCTAAGGTCCGAAAATGGTCCTGACTTCACCATAATCGATTGTAACTGTAGTGTTATAGACTGCCACCGAGGGTTTTTCTTTCACAGTGGTGAGGATTCTGCGGCTGTGGTTGATGGGTTTACAATTACGGACGGTTGTGGTTGCTACGGTGGTTACACCGAGCAGTCCGTAGGTAGCGGTATCAGGTGTGACTCATCTTCATCGCCCACGATAACAAACAACACGATCAGCGGAAATTCAGCAATTGGCGGTGGCGGGATTTCTTGTAACGACCATTCCAATCCCATTATCAGCAACAACACCATCAGGGGAAATTCAGCCTTTTTCGGCGGTGGCGGGATTTCTTGTAACGACCATTCCAATCCCACTATCAGCAGCAACACCATCAGCGGAAATTCAGGCTTTTCCGGCGGTGGCGGGATTTCTTGTAACGACCATTCCAGTCCCACTATCAGCAATAATACCATCAGCGGAAACTCAGCCAAAGGCGGCATAGGGAGCCCGGGGCATGGCGGCGGGATTTCTTGCGACAATTCCAATCCCACCATCAGCAACAACACCATAACTCGAAATTCAGCTGGCGACGGTGGCGGGATTTCTTGCCACCAATCCAGTCCGACCATAACTAACAGTATCATCTGGGCTAACACTGGAGGGCAGATTTCTGGTTCCCCTATAGTTGCCTATTGTGACATTGCGGGTGGCTGGGAAGGTGAGGGAAATATCAATACCAACCCTCTATTCGTGGATCCGTATAACGACAACTATGACGTCTGCTCTCAATCACCCTGCATTGATGCCGGGAACCCCGATATGCTGGATGCCGATGGCACCGGCTCAGATATTGGTGTGTTCTATCCGAATCACCCGGAGTGCAATTTCGGAAATATCTGGTATGTCTCCCCGGGAGGAAATGATACCACGGGTGACGGCTCGCCCAGCAATCCCTTCAGAACGATACAGCATGCCATCAACGTTTCTGTTCACCTTGATTCCGTTATCGTTGAGAACGGAACCTACCGGGAGAAGATCAACTTTGGCGGCAAGAGCACTCTCGTAGCATCGAACTATGTTTTTTCGGGGGATACACGTGATATCCAGAACACTATTATTGACGGCACTTCGGATTCGACTTTTGCGACCTTCGCAAGCCTGGTGACCTTCATAAGCAATGAAGATAGCGCGGCAATTATTACGGGATTTACAATTAGGGACGCTCGTCTCACCGGCGCGATTTCTTGCTATGATTCCAATCCCACCATCAGTTACAACACTATCAGCGGAAATTCAGCCTTCTCCAGAGGCGGCGGGATTGGTTGCCGGTTTTCCAGTCCCACGATCAGCAACAACACCATCAGCGGAAACTCATCCCCATCCGGCGGCGGACTGTCTTGCCAGTACAGTTCGTTTCCATCGCTTGTTAACAATATCATAGCCTTCAGTATCGACGGTGAAGCAATATACTGCGATGGAAGTAGTGGCCCTGTCCTCACCTGCTGCAATGTTTACGGCAACGAAGGTGGTGACTGGTTGGAGTGTATCGCCGATCAGGCAGAGATGAATGGCAACTTCTCTGCTGATCCTCAGTTTTGCGATACGGCTTCCGGAGATTATCATTTGAATGCGGTTTCGCCCTGTTTGCCTGCGAATAACGAGTGTCGTGGACTAATCGGGGCGCTGGGTGTCGGCTGCACCTGCTGCCGCTTCCGCGGTGATGTCAACCACGATGGAAAGCCGGTTCTTGACGTAGCAGATTTACTCTTTCTCATATACTACGTGTTCCGTGAGGGACCGCAGCCAGATTGCCTCGAAGAAGCGAACGTCTTTGTCGACCAGGCAGGCGTTGTTGATATCGTTGATCTGCAATACCTGATCGACTACATGTTCAACGAGGGTCCGGCACCGCCGCCGTGCCCGTAGGAGGTTGGTCAAAGCACAACTGCAAGAATAGACCATAGTAAGGCCCTTTCAGGTGCAATATCCCTCCCATTGCACCGAACCCCACCCCTCTGGCGAATTCAGAGCACTCTGAGCCGGAGGGGCTTTTCTTGGATACATTAGTGGAAGATGGATCCCAAACTTCGCCTGCCAGTAGCCCTCTTCGCTACCCACCGGATGGATCAAGGCGCCCCGCGCCGGATGGCCTGGCGGAATCTCACATCATGTCATCCGGATCGACATCGACCACTAACTTCGTCGTGGACGGAAGCCTGAACCCGGGCTCCGCAGCCTCCCATTCGGTCAGCATCCCGACGAACCTGACCACCTGCCGCGTCTTGACAAACATGTGGCGGCGGTATTTTCCGCGAAGCAGATAGAGCGGCCGTGGCGCCGGGCCGAGTAGTTCGGCTTTCAGGCCGGATTGGCTGATCTTCTCACGGAGCCTGGCGGAGAACTCCAGCGCGATTTTCTCAAGCTTTTTCTCATCGCTTCCCGAAAGAGTGAAATTGACCAGACGCGAAAACGGCGGAAAGAACAGCGCCCGGCGTGACTCAATCTCCCTGTCGAAGAAAGCCTCATAGTCCTGGCGGGCGGCGTCGGCGATGAGATCACTTTCGGGGTAATAGGTCTGGACCAGAACCTCGCCCGGTGACTGCGACCGACCAGATCGCCCGGACACCTGTAGCAGCCGCGCGAAAGTCTTTTCCGAGGCCCGGAAATCCGGCAGGTCCAGACTCAGATCGGCCGAGAGCACCCCCACTAATGTCACTCCCGGGAAGTCCAGTCCCTTGGTAACCATCTGGGTCCCCAGCAACACGTTCTTCTTCCGGGAGGCGAACTCGGACAGTATGGCGTGAGCCCGCTTGCGGCCGGAGGCGGTGTCGCTGTCCAGACGCACTGCGCGGGCATCCTTGAAAAGCCGGGAGAGCGACTCTTCCACCTTCTGTGTACCCGCCCCCAGATACATGAACTCAGTTCCCCGGCATTTCGGACAGACGTCATACCTGGTCCTCACGAAACCACAGTAATGGCAGGACAGCTTGCGGCCCACCTTGTGGTAGGTCATGTTGATTCGGCAGTGAGGACACTGGAGTACCTCACCGCACGCGCGGCACTTCAACTGAGGCGAATGGCCCCGCCGGTTGAGGTACAGTATCGCCTGTTCCCCGTTGGCCAGGCGGCGTTCCATCTCCTGCTTTAGCGAGAAGGACATGAACGACAGGTCTCCCCGGAGCCGGTCTTTGCGCATATCGACCACATGTACAGTCGGCAACCCTGCCCCGGCGGGTCGTCGCGTCAGCCGGAGAAGGCGATACCTTCCTGACCGGGCATGGTGGTATGATTCCAGTGACGGCGAGGCGGTGCCCAGAAGGATCGGAATGTCGCTCAGCTTGGCTCGCATGACGGCGGCGTCACGACCGTGAAAACGCGGCGCAGGGTCGCTCTGCTTGTACGACGGGTCGTGCTCTTCGTCAACCACTATCAGGCCGAGATTAGCCAGCGGCGCAAAGATCGCCGAACGCGGCCCAACCACGATCTTGCAGCGACCGGATCGAATACTGCGCCAGCTTGCCCATCGCTCCCGTTCAGTCATGGCCGAATGAATGACCGTCACGAGATCACCGAAAAATCCTCGAAAGTACGACAATATGCTGCCCGTCAGGGCAATCTCCGGCGTCAAGACCAGGGCTGTCTTCCCTTTCTGCAGCAGTTCCCGGCACAGGTGGCAATAAACGATGGTCTTGCCCGACCCGGTCACGCCGTGCAGAAGGTTCGGCGAGAAGGGACCGTCTAACGACTTGCGCAATTCCTTGACAACGGCCTGCTGCTCCGCGTTCAGTTCAATCCGGGAAACGTCCTCGCGCGCCTGCACGAACTCCATGACCGACCCGTGCTCCTCGTCACGGTATACGGGCAACAGGACGTTTTCGCGCAGTGCCAGTTGAAAATGGTAATCCGACCAGCCGGCCTCTTTCAATTCCGTCTTCGTTTTGGCGCCGTCGAATCTCTCCGGTTGGAACTTTCGCGTGGCGAAGTGTTTTTCCCAGACCTCGGACCCTGCCGTGCGGAGGGCTACGTACCTTCTGCTTTGCAGGGCAGCTTCAGGGAGCGGTTGTTCCACGATGGCCGCCTCGCCGACAAGCCGCTGGAAAAGCCCGCGCTCACCGGTGATCCTCGAGAGCGCGGCGGGCGTCACCCGCATACCCGTTTTGGCTCGTCTCGCGACGGACGGCGGCAGCCAGTCGGGCTTGGTCTTCCAGAAGTAGGCTGCCACCGCTCCACTCTTGAGGGGCGGCGGTAGTGCCGCCACCAGGCAATCAGCCGGATTGGCGAAGTAGTAGTCAGCCATCCAGCGACAGAATTTGAACAACTCCGGGCTGAAATAGCTAACGGCGTCGATTGTCCTGGTGATATCCTTGAGCTTGAGGCCCTGCCGCCGTCGCGCCGGACCGAGGTAGTACCCGGTTTTTCGCCCTCGTCCAAACGGCACCAGCAACCGCTGGCCCGGTTGGAGTTCTCCTATTGATTCCGGTACACGGTAAATAAAAGTGCGGCGGAGTGGCCCGGCAACAGCCACCTCGGCTATACTCTCCGGTCGTGGCATGAGTGATGCCTGCTATCAAAAGAAGGCGGCAAGCTGTGCGCCCGCCGCCAAGTGGTTGTTTTCCAGACTATCAGCGAAACAGCGACGCAGAACAGGCCGGCCGGGCCTGTCCGCTACGGGCCTTATCACTTCTTGAGCTCGTCCAACCGCGTCTGGGCTTCGGTCTCCTTGGCCGTTTCGCCTATCTCGTGATAGAGATCCACAAGTTGCTGCCAAATATCGCTGTTGGACGGCTGCAGTTCGACAGCCTTTTCGTACGCTGCGATCGACTCGTTGAACTGCTTCAGGCTCAAATTGATATCACCCAAATATGTCCAATTGTCGGGATTATCTGGTCTAAGCTCGGTCATTCTTGTGTAGCCGATGAGCGCTTCTTCGAAATCGCCCTTCAGCGCACAGATCAGGGCATACATGTCAGCGACAAAGGGATCATCGGGGTTCGCTTCATAGGCGCTTCGGAAATAGACCTGCGATGAGTCAAAAGCCTCATCCTTCCTGGCCTGCCATTCCGCAGCATCGGTGACGTTGCCGTCCTGCTCCTGCTGCCGGGCGGAATCCGCCGCCTGACGACCTTTCTCATTATAGTAGCGCCCGACCGCGCTCAGGACATCGGTGTTCTGCGGATCCAACTGAAGAATCCTGTCGTAGAAAACCATGGCGGAGTCGTACAACCCGCAGTTGTTGTAGCAGATGGTAAGATTGTACATGTTGGCCGTGTCCTCGGGGGTAATATCCACGTAGCTCCTCAGGTAGGGGATGGCCTCGCAGTACTTGTCCATGTTGATGTAGTTGTAACCGATCGACAGCAGCAATTGGGTACTGTCGGAGGTCTGCTCGAGGCCCTTCCGCTTCCATTCGATTGAACTCTCATAGTCCTGCATTCTCTCGTAGGCAGTGGCGACGGCCACATAGCTTCGGTGATCGGTGGGGTCGATAACAATGGCCAACTGCATGTTGGTTCGGCAGGAATCGAAGGTTGCCTCAAGACCGGACTGCAGGTACGCTATGATCGAGGAGTCGGATTCCCCTTGAATATCCTGCGAGAGTCCCCGCATCTCGTCGAGTTGCTCAATGCCGGCATTGTAGAACTCGCGCCAGTACTTCACCAGGATCGAGTCCGCCTGTTGCGTGAATTTTTTGCAGTCCTTCTTGTATTTCTTCTTGATATCCTTGTTGTCACAGCACATGTGCAGGGAGTCGATGTAGGCAACCATCTGTTCCACATGGGGCGTCTTGCTGACCGGACCCGGTGAGGCCTCAATGCGGTCGACCATTATCTGCGACATAAGGTATAACGCCTCCGCGTGAGGACCGTAATGCAAGAAAAGTGAATCCAGCATGACCACCGCCATCTTATATCGCTCAAGGTCGCCCGATATGATCTCAATCTTGGCGGACTTCACGTAGGCTGATAGCGGCAGTTTGCGGCCCTTCTTCGCCAGGGCGGAACTGACAAGACAGCCGGCAAGACCGGCGATGACTGCAAAAGTAACAATCCTTCTCAAAACTACCTCCTGATTTGACCGGTCATTAGCACATCAACCCGCAGAATGTAACCTCCGACGATCATCTTGTCAACCACGCCGTTGTCAACTGTCAAGGCAAAATAGAAATGTC